>JAXIPJ010000379.1:0-9850 GCA_045402985.1 Anaerolineales bacterium | reverse complement strand
GCTGAGCCGCCTCAATCTGGACGGTGGTGGGACTCTTCTCGACGTGGGCAGCGGCGACGGCCTGATCGCCTTTGGTGCACTGGAGGAATTCGATACCTCCCGCGTCATTTTCAGCGACATCTCGGAGGATCTGCTCGATCACTCCCAGGCATTAGCCCGCAACATGGATCTTCATCAGCGCTGCGAATTTGTGCGCGCTTCAGCCGATGACCTCAACATTTTTGATAATGAATCAGTGGAGGCAGTGACCACGCGTTCCGTGTTGATCTATGTCTCTGCCAAACAACAAGCCTTCAAGGAATTTCATCGTGTACTCAAACCGGATGGACAGTTATCCATCTTTGAGCCGATCAACCGCTTCGCTTATCCTGAGCCGCCAGATCAATTTGCTGGTTATGACGTCGCGCCGATCGCTGAGCTCGCACAGAAATTGAAAGCAGTCTATCGCCGCATTCAGCCGCCAGACACTGACCCGATGACGGATTTCGACGAGCGCGATCTGGTTATATGCGCAGAGAAGGCTGGATTCTCGAAGATCAATGTTGAATTGCAAATTGAGGTTAAGCCACTAGAGAACGCCGATTGGTCAACGTTTTTACATCTCGCAGGAAATCCGAAAATTCCCAGCATTGAAGAGGCCATGCAGTACGCACTCACGCCCGGCGAAGCAGAGACCTTCACCAGCTATTTGCGTCCGCTGGTGGAATCACGACAGGGAATCCGCCGGACTGCAGTGGCTTATCTGTGGGCGGTGAAATAAATTAAGTGTGCCAGGCTGTGTTGGTCATGTGGAAAGTCGCAGATCGATCCTGAAAGTGTTTGTTGAAATGTCTGAATTAGATAACACGGCCCTCATTCGCTATGAAGCGAGAAACATACTAATACCAGCATTTTGGGGAAAATGGTACCAATGGGGAGTGTTTCACGCCAGTAAAATCGATTGCGGGGACTTTAAACTATTTGACAGAAATGCTATACTATTAAAGGAAATTCGATATTACAAGCTAATATCCAAGGGGTTGTTTAGGGCTTGAGCTGCGCATGGAATCTCACGTTAGAAATGTACATTTAGAAAGGAATACCGGAGGTAAATACATGTCACGATCAACTCGTCTTGTTATTGGTCTGGCTGCTGCTCTTCTGTTGCTTTTTGCCTTTAGTATAGGCAATATCTCAACAGCAGATGCCGCCAAGCCGCCAACGAAAACACCCACTCCATCTGGTCCAACACCTACACCACCGCCCATTCCAGCTGGGTTGCGCGCTGGATTGAGAGCCTCAAATTACGGCATTTCGCCGTTCCCTTCACCCACCTGGTGGGTCGATTCGATCAATTCGATGGCGTCGCGCTTCCCCAGCTCCATCGGGGAGCAGGTTGCGGTTGTGGTCGAAGTGGCGGGTGGAGGCGGAAGGACAAAGTGCTGGGCACACTTCCCTCAACCTGCTACCGGAACATGGCCTAATGTCAACTGGGATGACATAGATCTGTTCGAATCAACTTTCGACGCGTTCGATGCGAGCGGCGTCAAGGTCTGGCTTCAAGTGGAACCGGCGCGTTGTGATGTGCCCATGCTGATCGACCTGCTGATGCAGCAATACGGTCATCATTCCAGCGTGATCGGTTTTGGCGTGGACGTAGAGTGGTACCGTAAGGATTTGGAAAGATATGGCAAAACCGTCACAGATGCGGAAGCCAATGCTTGGGTAACACAGACCAGGACATACAATGCCAGTTATTTGGTCTTTCTCAAACACTGGTTGACGGAAAAGATGCCACCCACTGAGCGCACTGGCCTGGTGTTCATCGACGACAGCCAGG
This sequence comes from Anaerolineales bacterium, assembly GCA_045402985.1. GTDB lineage: Bacteria > Chloroflexota > Anaerolineae > Anaerolineales > Villigracilaceae > Defluviilinea. The sequence continues at coordinate 8,031 of JAXIPJ010000379.1, read as the reverse complement.
GACACGGTTCCCTCAACGCGATGGTGGCCGAATTTACCAACTGGGGCGAGACCTTCGCACCTGCGCCAGTTGGATTCCAATATGGGTATCAATCAGATAAAACATGGTGGAGCGACTTGAGTGATCCGCCAAGGACAATTGGAAATGCTTTGCTGGCTGCCATCCCAAACACGCGTGATCTGGTTTGGGTGGACTTCACCGCGTATGACATCTGGCCACCCGAATAAGTTTCACCTTTAAAATAATATGCGCGGCTCACAAAAGCAGCGGACGAGGTTTTCCTCGTCCGCTGTACTTCATTCTTAGCCTCAACTTTCCGGCGGGGTGCTATACTTCATGCATCTAGCCATCCATAAATATCCATAAAGGAAATCATGACTTCCATCCCGCGCTCCTACAAAATATTTTATGGCGTTATCTGCGCCGCCGCTTTGCTCATTGGGTTTCTTGGATATTTTGCACCTACCCGCCTGGCTGAGATCACTTCATGGCTGACTTTGCCTCCACTGCACGCGCGCTTTGTCGGCGCGCTTTATTTTTATGGCGCGGTCTTCATGGCAGGTTGTATGATGGCCAGGCAGCATGCGGAAGTGAGATACGCGATGCCAATGATCGCCATATGGACGGGTCTGCTCTTCGTCATTTCGATCTTGAGCCTCGGCGCCTTTGACTTGACCCTCCTCCCGCCCTGGATCTGGTTCGCTTCTTATTTGATCTATCCACTGATCGCGCTTTGGTTTACTTGGAAACAACGCCATATGGATAACAGTCTCTCAGGTGAACATCTGCCAAACTGGGCGAAGAACTTTCTGCTGGTTCAAGGTATTATTGTTGGCTTGTTCTCTCTGGCTTTGGTACTCACACCGAATCTGATGGGCGCGCTCTGGCCCTGGAAACTCACGCCTCTGCTCGCGCAAACGTATGGCGGACCATTACTTGCTTCTGGCATAGGAAGTTATATGTTCGCCCAACGCGGCACATGGAGCGCAGTGCGCACCGTCGCGCCAGCTATGTTTGTTTTCACCACTTTGGTATTGCTGGCTTCCGTCATTCATCGCAATCTTTTTTCGATGAGCGAGTTGAACGATTTGATCTGGTTCATTGCTTTTGGCGTAGAGACAGTTTTTCTTGGCTTGATCACGGTCCGCGCTTTGAGACAGAAAAACTGATTTACCAACGATAAACCTCTTGGAAGAAATGCTATACTGACATAAAGAAAACTGTATATCGGAAGGAATAAGCCTTGAGCGAAATTCAGGACCCTATAACCCCTGAAAAACAAAAATATCAAAACATCGGTGGGGGGCTTATTCTGGTTGGAATAGGTATAGTTTTTAGCCCACTTCGATTATTATTATTCATTGGTAGAGATTTACTACCGGTATTTCTTAGTGAAACCTGGACAACCCTGACAACGCCGGGGACACAAATTTATCATCCTTTCTGGGGTCCTCTGCTAATATTTGAATTACTTGGAAATGTTTTTTTTCTTGCCTTTTCTTTAGTCCTGGTAATTTTCTTTTTTCAGAAACGAAGAGCTTTACCAACGATGATTATTGCATTCTATCTCTTGAATCTGTTTTTCGTTGTATCAGATCATTTTCTGGCTAAGCTAATTCCTTTTATTGTAAATCAAAGTGATCAAGGATCTCTAATGGAGATTATTCGATCGGCTATAGCCAGTTTAATCTGGGTTCCATATTTCTTATTTTCAAAACGGGTAAAAGGAACATTTGTCAATTAAGGCAAATTTGTAAATCCTTCATAGAAGCCCAAGCACAATGTTTTCCCTCTGATTTTTTGTACCTTGAACGATATTTCATTAGCCATCTCTAGTATAATCCTCCCCATGACCCTTAAAACTCAACTTGACGACTCCGTGAAAGACGCCATGAAGAGTGGAGACGAAGTACGCAAACGCACGATACGAATGGTGCTGGCTGCTGTTAAACAAGCGGAGGTGGATAAGCGTGTTGAACTCGATGATACGGCTGTGATGAGTCTCATTCAAAAGGAGATGAAGAACCGCCGCGAGTCGCTTGAGGAAGCCAGGAAGGCGAACCGCGCCGATCTGGTGGAAGCCAACGAGGCCGAGATCAACGTACTGCAAGCCTTCCTGCCAAAAGCCATGCCCGCCGAGGAATTGAGCGCACTGGTGCAGGCTGCCATCGCTGAAACGGGCGCGGCTTCCCCAGCGGATATGGGCAAGGTAATGAAGGTGGTTATGGCAAAAGTGGCGGGCCGCGCGCCCAACGACGTGGTCAGCGCAGCAGTACGCGAACTGCTCCAACCCAGGTAATTTATGAATTTAAGTTTCTTTACAACTGAGTCACACAGACACGGAGATCTTTTAAAAGAATTTCCCACTATCTTAATGACTCGGCGGCTGAACATTTTGAAATAAGATGGGGACAGTCCTCGAGCGCGGTCGGCCCATGCCACGGCGCATTCGTATTCTTCAGATTATCCTGCTTCTCCTCGTAAGCATCATAACGTATGGGGCTTTAATTCTGCCGCTGGCATTGAGCCCTGCCTCGTTACCGCTTCAGCCAGGAGATGTGGCGCCGAATGATTTCCAGGCGCAGGATTCGCTGGATTACATCAGCGAGGTGCGGACGGAGGATGAACGCGTCAGGGCCGAGAAGGCGGTCGCGCCCATTTACAGTTCACCCGACCCCGCCATTGCGCGCGGTCAGCTTGAGAGACTGCGCACTGCGTTGCAATATATCAGCCTTGTCCGCGCGGATGAAAATTCCACACCTGAACAAAAGGCAGCAGACATTGCCTCGTTAAGCGACATTTCCATCAAGCCGCAAACGATCGAACAGATCATTTCGCTGCCAGCCGCGCGCTGGGAAGCAATTGAGCAGGAGTCGTTGAGTGTACTGGAACAGGTGATGCGTGGCGCCATCCGTGATGAGGATCTGGGGTCTGTTCAGCGTACCGTTCCATCCCTGGTCAGCCTGTCCCTAAATGAGGAACAGGCCGCCCTGGTGGTGGAGTTGGTAACAGCCTTCGTGAAGCCCAACAGCCTGTATAACGCCGAATTAACGGAAGCCACCAGGAAGTCTGCCCGTGATGCGGTGCAACCCATCGTTGAAGTTTATAAAGCGGGTGAGACCATCGTCCTGCGCGGGCAGATCATTACCTCCACTCAGTTTGAAGCCTTGCAGAAATTCGGGTTTATCGAGGTGCCCAGCCCCTGGCAGGATTATGCCGGCGCGGGTGCGCTGGTATTGATGCTGGCAGCTTTTGTTAATTTATATTTTTCGCGGCGCAAACTACAATTTCTTTTTGATGCACGCAGCCTGGTGGTCATCGCGTTGATCTTCGTCCTGTTCATCGTGAGTGCCCGCGCCGCGATCCCAAACCGGACGGTGGTGCCTTATGCATTTCCGCTCCCTGCTGTTGGATTGCTGATCGCCACACTGTTTGGAATGGAGGCGGGTGTAATTTTTTCACTCGTGATCTCCCTGCTTGCACCCTACTCCCTGCCAAATGCGCTGGACCTCACTCCTTATTATCTTGTCGCATCACTGACCGGCGTTATGTTGCTGGGCACCGCACGCCGTGTATGGACTTTTTTCCGATCGGGTATGGCAATCGCTTTTGCAGGCATCGCCATGTTGCTGGCTTTCCGCCTCCCATTTACAGAGACCGATGGAATTGGCCTGCTTACATTATGCGGCGCCGCATTCTTCAACGGGTTGGCCTCAGCCAGTATCGCCTTGTTGCTGCAATATTTCCTCGCGCAAAGCCTTGGGCTCACGACCGCACTGCAACTCATTGAAATATCAAGGCCCGATTTCCCGTTGTTACAATACTTTTTACGCAATGCGCCCGGTACATATCAGCATAGTTTGCAGGTGGCGAACCTGGCTGAGCAGGCCGCCGAGTTGATTGGCGCAGACGCACTGCTCACGCGTGTCGGCGCGCTCTTTCACGATGTGGGCAAGGCGCTCAACCCCATGTTCTTTATCGAGAACCAGCCGCAGGGACAAGTGAACACACACGAAGACCTTGATCCCGTCGAAGCATCCGCCGCGATCATCGCGCATGTTCCTGATGGAGTTATCCTGGCGCGCAAACATCGCCTGCCGCGCCGCATCGATGATTTCATCCTCGAACATCATGGCACCATGCTCACTCGATATCAATACAATCATGCGCTCGAAGTAGCGGGTGGCGATGCATCGAAAGTGGATGCAGAGAAGTTCCGTTACCCGGGCCCGAGTCCGCGTTCGCGCGAGACCGCCCTGCTGATGATCGCCGATGGCGCGGAAGCCCGCGCCCGCGCCGAGCGCCCGCAAGATGAAGAGACTCTGCGCAAGATCGTTCTCTCCACCATCGAAACGGCGCAGAAGCTCGGCCAACTCGATAACACCCGTCTCACTTTACGCGACCTCAGCCTCATCACCGATCTATTCGTTACCATCCTGCGCGGCACGCATCACCAGCGCATTAATTATCCCAGGGAACAAGCTGCCATCGAAGGTAACAGCATCACAGTACCGAGTAAAAAATGATCCACGTTGAATCTGAATTCAAAGTTCCAAAAGACCTGCTTGAACGCGCAGCCAGCGCGGCACTCGAACACCAAGCTGCCTCACTTGATTGCGAATTGACCATCGTGCTGACAACTGACGCGCGCTTGAAGGAATTGAATCGGGACTATCTGGGAATCGATGCGCCAACGGATGTACTCTCCTTCCCTGCCTCCGAAACCGACCCTGAAACGGGCGCACGTTATATCGGAGATATCCTCATCTCGATCCCGCGCGCGCAGAGTCAGGCTACAGCCGCGGGGCATCCACTTGAATCGGAAGTGCAATTACTGGTCGTGCACGGCGTGTTACATTTGCTGGGTCACGATCACGCCGAAGCGCAGGAAAAAACCCGCATGTGGAAAGCACAGGCAGATATCCTTGCACAACTTGGTCTCGCAAATATTCAGATCCGCGAGGAGTAAGGGTGCGTTGCACCAAGTGTCTAGAACCATGACCATCAAGGCTTTCATCCTTTCCCGCATTGCCGCATTTGGACATGCCTTCCGCGGCTGGTTGTATGTTCTAAATACCCAGCATAATGCCTGGATACATACAACTGTTGCGATCATTGTATTCATTCTGGGTTTATGGTTGAAGCTACCCGCGCGGGATTGGGCTGTTCTTGTGTTGACCATCGCCATGGTGTTCATGGCTGAATTCCTTAATACCGCCATTGAAGCCGTAGTGGATCTGGCCAGCCCTGTGCATCATCCGCTTGCAAAAGTCGGCAAGGACGTGGGCGCAGGCGCAGTTCTTGTTGCCGCGCTGGCCGCAGTGTTAGTTGGTTTGCTTATTTTGGGTCCGCCGTTGTGGCAAACGATCGGCGTCTGGTTTGGGAGATCGTCACAGGTATTGCGCGCTGAACAGACTGCTTTCAAAGGGTTGGAGTTATATTCTTGGCAGAACGAAAATGGCGGATGGCAATACGCGATCCTGGAGGGCACCAATCGAAACAAAACGCTGGAGGAAGTTCAGGCAACGCCACTCGATCTGCAAGGTGTAAAAAATGCAATTGCGAAAATGGCTGTTGGCGAGTCGCTTTTTTGGATGAACAGCGTTTATATTGCAAGCTCCAGCCAGACGCTGCATTTGCCTTTTCCGTCAGGCACAGTTGTGGGTGAATTAACGGAATTTGCGCGCGAAAAGCAAGTAGAACTATATGTTCCCTGAATCTTTACCGGAGGCAACATGACTTTATCTTTTCAGTTTGGCACAGTGGGTTCACCGATCGGAACACCCAAAAGACCCGGTGGTTCGGTTGGCGCGATTGAGTTCAGTAAATCTCTTGGGCTGGATGCCTTCGAATTAGGCTGGGTGCAGTCGGTGCGCGTCAGCGAGGAGACTTGCGCGCTGATCAAGCAGGCAGGTATAGAGCAGGGTGTGTCGCTCAGTGTACATGCGTCCTACTTCTTCAACTTGAACGCGCTCGATGAAGAATGGCCCAAATCTCGCAAACGGTTGATGGATGCTGCACACTATGGAAACCTTGCCGGTGCAACGGACATTATCTTTCATCCCGGCTCCTACTTTGGCAATCCGCCTGCTGATGTGTTGAAAGTTGCCATCCCGCGCCTGAAAGCATTCATGGATGAACTACGCAAAGCGAAGAATCCTGTCATCCTGCGGCCAGAGACGATGGGTAAATCTGCAATGCTTGGTTCGTTTGAGGATACGCTTGAAATGAGCAAAGCAATCGAAGGCGTTGAACCATGCATTGACTTCGCCCACCTGCATGCCCGCCCCGGCGACGGCACGATGAACACGTATGATGAATGGGCGGGTCTATTGAAGTCCTACGAAAAAGCGTTGGGAAAGAAAGCACTAAAACGCCTGCATATTCATCTTTCGGGCATCGAATATGGACCCAAAGGCGAGAAGAAACATCTCGCGCTGGGTGAGTCTGATTTGAAAATCAACTTTCTATTTCAGGCTCTTAAGGATTTCAACTGCGCTGGGCGCATCCTGTGTGAAAGCCCCATCATGGAAGAGGACGCGCTGAATATGAAGAAAGCGTGGATGAAGGTAAGCGGCGAGAAGGAATAAAAATTCTCCCCGAGCATGCTCGGGGAGAATAACTTATCAGCAGAGTGAACGGCCTAGTAACGCTTGCCGTTTCCACGTTGAGGGCGGTGCCCGCGGCCACTGCCGCGATTATCGAAGCCGCCGCGCGGTTTTTCTTCGCGCGGACGTGCGATGCTCACACGTAATTCGCGGTCACCCATTTGGTAACCGTTGAACATGCTGATCGCTTTTTCTGCTTCTACTTGTGTACTCATCTCGATAAATGCAAAACCCTTCGATTGACCGCTGTCACGATCCTTGATCAGCGCGACGGAAGCTACCGTGCCTGCCTGAAAGAACAATGTCCGCAAACTATCTTCCGTGGTCGAGTATGCCAGATTGCCAACATATAACTTGGATTCCATATTATTCTCCTAGAACGCCCGCTGCACGAGCGAGTAAAAATCAGGCGTAAGACGACCTCGAAAGAGTATCACCAAAACCTGTTGACGATGGCGTCAGTATATCACAGGGATATGGATGGACAGGCCGGGTGCTCAACACGGGTAAATCCGTTTCACAGAGATACTGGATGCTCATAAAAACCTGTTTGCCAGTTTATAGGCTTGCTGAACACGTTCATTGGATATATCCCATGTTTGTAGTTCGTCTCGAACCAGCTCTTTATGTTTGCGGCTGATATCTCGCAATGCATTCCCAACAGACTTGCGGACATACTCGCTCTCGTCCGCTTTTAATTGACTCAATAAATGGATTGCCACATCGGGATGCTTATGGAAGTATTCTCGCGTCGTCCAAATTCGTAATCCTTCGGTTACCGCCCGACGGATGTTTGGATTTGTATCCGCAAGCCAATCCCTGATGACGGACAGTGCTTTTTCATAACCAATATCTTTACAATACTGATCGAAGGCTTGAGCTAAAATTTCCTGCACGCGCCAATCTTTATCCAAACTCACACGCTTTCTTAGAAATGTGAGACTCTCTTTTGATTTCGCCGCTAATTTCCCAAATAAAAACGTCGCCAGCATGCGCGCCTGATGGACCTCAGAACCGAATAATTCTTTGGCCAATTGAAGAGCTTCTGCAGAGCTATGATTTGCAAAGGCTTCCTCTGCGGCCTTTTGAATATCTGTAAAGCCGTGCTGAGTTTTCTGCAAGCGTTTGATGAGGGATTGGATGGTATTCATGTTATTTCAACTTTGCTTCAACCACTTTCTTCAACTCCTCCTGTATGAGGTCCCACTCCTTCCCCGCATCAATGACCACCCAACGACCCGACTCCTGCTGCACCATCTGCAAATACCCCGCGCGGACGCGCTTGTAAAATTCAACCTCATACGCGTCCATCCGATTCCATTCAACACCATTTTTCTTTTTCCGTCGCAGTCCAACTTCAACATCAACATCCAATAGGACGGTCAGGTCCGGGACAAGTCCTCCGGTCGCGTATTTAACCAGC
>JAXIPJ010000232.1:0-7684 GCA_045402985.1 Anaerolineales bacterium | reverse complement strand
CGCAAAGCGCAAAACGCGGCCGATTCTGCCGCGCTGGCCGCCGCGCTTGGGCGCATCCGCGGCGGGCAGGATATGGCCGGCACGGCGATGGAATCTGCCGCACAAAACGGATACAATAACGACGGCATAACGAACGTCATTGAACTCTATAGCCCGCCCAAAGACGGCGCTCATGCTGGTGATATTGAATACATTCAAGTTATCATCACCTCTCACGTTGATACATATTTTGCCCGCGTCATAGGCCGCGACAAAATAACCAATACTGTCGAAGCAGTTGCGCGCACCAAATCCTCCGAGATCACACAGCTCCTGCACGGCACAGCAGTCATTAGCCTGGCGCCAACCAGCAACTGCGCAACCCGCAAGTCCTTCTGGGTACATGGTGAAGCCACATTGGATATCACCGGCGGTGGAATTTTCGTTAATTCAAACAACCAGACCTGCGCATTGATGCAGCAAGGCAGTGGCAGTATTCGCCTCAGTGACGGCTTTTCAATCGATGTTGTTGGAGTTGCATCCGTTCAAAAACCTCAACTGGTAACGCCCACAGTTTCGGTTGGCGCCGGGCCGATTGGTTACCCGCCGCCGTTCTTCATGCCAAAAGTGGGCTGTCCAAAGATCGCGCAGATCAGCGAAGATGGAACCTCAATGAGCGCAGGCTCATGGGGCGAAGACTTTCCACCAGAAGGTGTTACGCGCCTTGAGTCAGGGGTTTACTGCCTGGATGATGGCATGAAGATCACTGGCGATCTTGAAGGACATAATGTCGTCTTCAAAGTGTTGGGCGGCGAAGTTCGCTTCGGCAACGGCACCATACTCCTGGATGCGCCCAACAGTGGCGATCATGCTGGCCTGCTTCTTTATCTGCCCATGGATAATAATAGCAAGGTTGTCCTCAATGGCGGGCCAGCGTCTACAATAAAAGGCACCATCCTTGCGCCAGCCTCGCCGATCATCATTAAGGGCAACAGTTCGCCGCGCGGCTTCCATAGTCAAATTATTGGCTACACTATCGAAGCAGATGGAAACAGTAATGTCATCATTGTTTACAACGACGCACAAAATTATGACTCGCTGACGATGCCCGAAGTACAGCTATCAGAATAATAGTATTTGGATGGACGAAACGGACCAGGCCGGACCTCCAGCCTGGTCCGCATTTAATCAGCATACCTTCGCCAGGGACCTGCCCACCAATCCGCGCAACGACAATCCGGTTTTGGGGAATGACATTTATTCACGCGACGTTCTGAAACCAATTGGCTGTAACCATAATTCATATGTTCCCGTCTTATTACTGACCTGTTGTGTCACAAAATTCGTCGAGTATAATTTTTGTTTACATATGTATAAAAGAAAGGAGTGTCACTTACAAAATAATTGAGGGAAGACAGCGCATGATCCTGAGCACCCCGCATGGGGAAAGCCTAGGATGACGAGGATAAGGGTTCTCCATCGCAAGATGGAGCCAACTACCGAGCTTTCTCCTCTCCTTCCAGGAGAGGCCGGGTGAGGTAGGAAAATCGACAGATCAGCGGAAGCCCTTCGGGTGCACCATCACCCGTATCATCTTTCCCTCCAAAGAAAAAATCCTGTAACTAACACTGCCAGAGCGATCAGGCAGGCAAAATCGCGGGATATGGTAAATAATGAGACCGGAGGTTGGAGACTGGCAGCAGTCCCTAATCTCTAACTCTCTAATCTCTTAAACTATTGGAGGATCCCCATGTGTGGAATCGTTGGATATATCGGGCCGCGTAACGCGACGCCCATCATCATCAATGGCCTGAAAAGGCTCGAATACCGCGGCTATGATTCAGCTGGGATCGCTGTCTTAAACGGCGACCAGCTTGAAGTCAGGAAAGACGCGGGCAAGTTATCCCAATTAATTGACCTTGTCGGAAAATCTCCCATTAATGGCGCACCAGGGATTGGTCATACGCGCTGGGCTACTCATGGCGCACCGAACGTGCGCAACGCGCATCCGCATCTCGGACAAACGAAGCGCGTGGTCGTTGTGCAGAACGGCATCGTCGAAAACTTCCTGGAACTCAAAGACGAACTGACCGCAGAGGGCGTGAAATTTCAATCTGAAACGGACACCGAGACCATTGTGCATTTGGTGGAGCATTATCTGGCAGCGGGCATTGGTCTGGTGGAAGCCGCGCGCAAAACCTTCAATCAAATACAAGGCGCAAATGTAGTGGTACTGATGTCTGCCGATGAGCCAGATAAGATCGTGACCGCCCGCATTGGCAACGCAGGCGGAGTGGTGGTTGGGCTTGGCGAGGGCGAGAACTATATTGCCAGCGATACACCAGCCATCATGGAACACACGCGCAATGTGATCTTTTTGGAATCGCGGCAAATGGCAATCGTGACAAGGAATACTGTCACCCTTGAAACATTGGACGGCGCAAAAGTTAATCCGCAAGTGCATACCATTTCGTGGGATCCGATCGCCGCGGAAAAAGGTGAGTATCGTCACTTCATGCAGAAGGAGATCCATGAGCAGGTACGCGCGCTGACCGACACCCTGGCGGGCCGCGTGGATTTTGCAAATGGAAAGATCCGTCTGCCAGACCTGAACTTGACCGAGGAACTTGCAAAGAAGATCGAAAAGATCTATATCACTGCCTGTGGCACAGCGGCGTATGCAGGCATGGTTGGGAAATATCTGATAGAAAAAATTGCCCGCATACCGGTGGAAGTGGTGATCGCATCCGAGTTCCGTTATAGTGACCCGATCTTGAATGATAGAACAGTTGTGATGGCCATATCACAGTCCGGCGAAACGGCGGATACGCTGGCAGCCATGGAGGAGGGACGCCGCAAGGGCGCACTCATCTGGAGCATCGTGAATGCCATAGGTTCACAAGCCATGCGCGTTGCAGATGGATTCATCTCGATGCAAACCGGACCCGAAATCGGCGTGGCTTCGACCAAGGCTTTCACCGCCCCACTCGTTGACCAGTATATGCTGGCGATCCTGCTCGCTGATCTACGCGGCACAATTGACGATAAAACGCGCAAAGAATTGGTCTCTGATTTGCGGCTCGTGCCGGACCTGGTGGGCCGCACCTTGGAACGTGAACATGAAGTGGAAGTCGTCGCGCACGCGTTGAAAGACATTCGTGATTGTCTATATCTTGGGCGCGGCATCAATATGCCCATTGCATATGAAGGCGCGTTAAAGCTGAAAGAGATTTCATACATCCATGCCGAGGGGTATCCCGCAGGTGAAATGAAGCACGGTCCCATTGCCTTGATCGACGAACACATGCCTGTGTTGTGCATTGCGCCGAAGGATCCCTGGCACGAGAAGATGATCTCACAGATCCAACAGGCAAAGGCGCGCGACGGTGTGGTGATTGCCGTGGCAACTGTTGGAGATGAATTAATTCAGGGAATGGCAGACCATGTGTTATGGGTCCCCGAAGCGCCATGGATGCTCTCGCCTGTCATCACTGTGTTACCTCTGCAATTGCTGGCATATCACATCGCCGCCATCCGCGGCCTTGATGTTGACCAGCCAAGAAATTTGGCAAAGTCTGTTACTGTTGAGTGAGGCGATCAAAATGATAAAGTAAATAGTACATCCTTCTCAATTAAGTTACGATACCAAATGAAGTTAAGTTCAGCGGCGCACAAATGTGCGCCGCTTTCGTTTTAAACCTTTCAAAAAAGTTATTTTGCAGCGAACCTATCAGAAATGTTTGGCACAGGCTGTATCACGGATATGTAACTTACGTCATGCCTGCAATCATTTATACAAAGGAGACGAAGCCATGAAAATTAATTCTTCAGAAAAAGGTCAGGCACTGATCATCATTGCATTTGCAGCTGTGGGTCTATTTGCCTTCGCAGCACTCGCAATTGACGGAGGTATAGTCTTCTCGGATCGCCGACACTCCCAAAATGCATCTGATACCGCAGTACTTGCCTCCGCCCTCGCCAGAGCACGCGCAACTGCAAACTGGGAACAACCCGGATTAGACCGTGCCGAAGTTAATGGGTATAGCAACGCGACGGGCAGCACGGTTGAGGTTTATCTGTGCAGCGATCCAAATGCTACATGTACAAACTTACCCGCCGGCATTGAGGATCAATATGTTCAAGCGCGCATTACTTCCAAAGTTAAATTATTCTTTGCGCCAATCATTGGATGGCAGGAAGTAACTAATCACACTGATGCTGTAGCGCGAGCATCCCTCCCGGAAGTCACGCCGTGGTTTGACGGCAAGGCATTGGTTTCCACCATGGAAGGTTGTAAGGCTGATGAAGGCTACAACCACGATCCATTTACAGTTAATGGTAATTCTGGCACAACGATTATCAACTCGGGAATTTTTGTCAACTCGAATTGTGATCAACCTCCTGCCTTCGATCAAGGCGGCAGCTCCAGCGTGACAACCGATGAAGGTGTCTGCGTTGTTGGTGTTGCTGACTATACTAATGTTTCCCCTAATCCTACCGAGGGTTGCAGTCAGGTTGACCCGAACATGTATGTGTTACCAAATCCTGCTTGCGGTCAAGACGGAGAGATCATTGAAGTCTCGTCAGGAAATTATGAAGCCTGGCCAGGGAACTACAACGACTCCTTCCCCAGTGGTGCCTTGCCCAATGGCTCTCCGCCCGGCACCCTGAAATTGCACAAAGGTATTTATTGTCTTGATGAAGGTATGGATTTCCAAAGTACATGGTATGTCACTACGAATCTAAACGGAAATACCGATATAAACGGAAAAGACATTCATGATAGCGACAGCGAAGGCGTGTTCTTTTATGTGTCAGATGGTGACATTACTTTTAACGGTACGTCGGATATCCATATTCATGCCATCAGCAGCCTCGTCGATGATTTCCCGGAAGAGTTCCTGAATTATTTAATTTATGTTCCGCCGAGTAACTCTGCAACAATTAAGATTACAGGAAATGATGGATCAAGTTTTACAGGAACCATTCTGGCTCCATCCTCTCATGTCGTTCTCAATGGCGGTAGTGGTACAGTAGGTCTTGACACCCAGATCATTGGCTACTCCATTGCCATAGAGGGCAACGGGACTTTGGATATCACATTCAACCAAGCTAACAACGCGGTCGCAATTACCAACCCCGGCATTGAACTGACCGAGTGATTAGTACTCGACCAACGCTTAGCTGGGACGCAGGCCCTTCATCAGAACCCACCATCATCGATGATACCGACGAAAACTGGGATGCACCTGTCCCACCTCAAGTCGAACTTACGCAGTAAGAATTATTAGAGTTTGAATTTCAATACCTACAGGCAACGCTTTTTAGCGTTGCCTTTTTGATTCGTTGGGAATGTCGAAGCAGAATTGCATTGCATCAATTAAGTAGTGGCACAAGCAGCCTAATTTGGGAAGCATGGAGACCTAATGCGGTGAAACCAGGTTTTGGAGGTTACAGGGAAATACCCCCCACTAGTACTAATTTGTGTCGTTATTTTCACAATTGTAATTGCACTTTCGAGTAGAAACCATATAATATAAGATACAATGTTCTTATATTATGTATTTGTATTGAAGTAAGGAGAATCGAATGTTTCATAATAAATCAGAAAAAGGTCAGGCTCTTGTTCTAATTGCCTTCGCGGCAGTGGGGTTGTTCGCATTCACGGCGCTGTCCGTTGACGGTGGCAGGGTATTTTCGGATCGGCGTCATGCGCAAAACGCCGCGGATACGGCCTCTCTTGCCGCCGCGCTCGCCAGAGTGCGGGCACAAAGCGACCCGGACGGTGCTGCTATATCTTCCGGGGACGCGCGCGCCCTCAGCAATGGCTATAACAACGATGCGGATAGTAAAGTAGAAGTCAATATATGTGATGAGCCAGGTATCGTTTGTGAAGGCTTGCCCGGGAACGCCGTCCTATCAGACTATATTCGAGTTAAGATCACGTCCATTGTCCGCACCACTTTTGCCCGCATCATAGGTTGGCAGCAGGTGACGAATGTGGTCACGGCGGTTTCCAAAGCCAAGCTGGGCGGGCCTTCACCTGTCTTCGGTGGGTCGGCTCTGGTTGCCCTGGCTCGAGAGGGTGATGCTACCATAAGAAATAATGGAAATATCACGCTGGATATTAATAACAGTGGTGTCTTTAATAACTCATCAGGTAGTTGCGCATACACCGCCGCTGGGAACGGCCTCATAGACGCGGAAGCTGGATATACAATTGCGAATGATCCCAGCCACTATTGCCACAACCTCAACGGGCAAAACCCCGGTAACGTTGACGATCCAAGCATGTATCAATCTGGCACACAGATCGCCTACCCACCAGTTCTCGATATTCCTGATCCAAGCATCAACTGTTCAGGGACCGGTTCGGTAACCTTGGACGATCCTGTTAACCGCATTTACACCGTTCATCCGGGCAACTTTCCTGGATACAACTTCAGCAGCCCTGGAACTTACACCTTTCTGCCCGGTAGCTATTGCTTTAGCGGAAGTCTGAAAATCGGCGGCACTGCTCACGTCACAGCCAATTACGTCGACATCAAGATTACTAGTGGAGATTTTAGCGTTACTTCCAATCTAAACTGTGACTACATTCTGGTCCATATTGCAGGCGGCTCCGGGATTACTGTAAGTGGAAATTCAACCGTCGATTGTACCAATTCCACCTTCTTTGCCACAACTGGCAGCGTCAGTCTGCTTGGGAATGGTGCCAATACTTATACCGCTCCCACCGCCGGGCCTCACCAGGAATATGCAAATTTGCTGGTCTATATGCCCTATGGAAACGATAACACGCTAAAGATCTCCGGCAATTCAGGGACCGTGATGACGGGCTCGATCATTGGCATCTCTGCCCATGTAGAGTTGAGCGGCACCAGCGGCTTCGAACTCAATAGTTCCATCACCGGCTATACGATTGATCTTATGGGCGACTCAAGTACAACAATTAACTATGTTCCTGAAGATCAGTTCACCGTACTCGACCCCTCTGCCCTTGGATTGATCAAATAATAAAGGATCGATCGAAGAACGGACACGAGACCGGGTCAAACCTGGTCTCGTGTTTTTTTATTATCAAGCCTTACTGGCACTATCCAGGTGGGAACCAGTGCCAAATTCCGTCAAATCACAGCTTACTCATGAAGCGCAGATGGCACCTGTAACCTTTTTTAACCTTTCCCCGTTGACTCTCGTGCTGCCAATCTGTATAATTATAAAAGACCTAACAAATTTGTTTGTGAGGCGGTTTGTCATTTATGGACCAGCAACGTAATAACATAGAGGAGAGTAATATGACCAGCAAAATACGTTCCCTTTTTCTTTCATCAACAATTATTACAGTTTTACTTTTTAGCGCGATCGGTCCAACGACTGTTTATGCTGATGATGGCACGACAGCCGATACTCCAACGGCAGAAACCGGTGGCGGCGAAGACACTTCCAAACAAGCACCCATCATTCCCGAGGCAACTGCCAAAGCCGAACCAGCTGTGGAGGCAACTGCCACCCCCGAAGCGACAGCCACCGTGGTGTTTTCAGGGACCTGCTCCAGGATGCTTGTTTCTGCAGGAGGTGCAGTCTCATCCACAGTGGTCACAACGGTTTCAGTCGGCTGTGGATCGGTCGAAGCACCATCCTCGGCAGGGACAACGGGCTCACCGGTGGCTGTCGCTTCGGGGGTGGCAGTTGCCTCCACAGC
>JAXIPJ010000171.1:0-4874 GCA_045402985.1 Anaerolineales bacterium | reverse complement strand
ACCAAATCATCTGACCTCTCGACAGGCTTGCGCCAAAAGATGAATATCGTGCGCGGCTTCCTCACCGACCCTGAGGTGCTCTTCCTTGATGAGCCGACTCTGGGCTTGGATGTGGGCGCCTCGCGCGACGTTCGCAAGTTGATCCGCAGCTGGCTGGATGCAGACAAGAAACGCACTCTCCTTCTAACCACGCACTACATGGTGGAAGCCGAGGAACTGTGCGACCGCGTGGCGATCATCAACAAGGGGCGTGTGCTAGCTTGTGATACTCCTGCTAATTTGAAACGCGACCTGCAACGCGATGCGATCTTCGAGATCGAAACGAGTCCGCTCAACGGGCTGAGCAATAAAATGCTCGCGGACCAGCCTGAGGTCAAAAAAGCCACGCTGACCGAGATGGATGGGGGTGCGAAACTGGAATTGGTTCTCGTGGACGAATCCGCACTGGCAACGGTCATCAATATCCTGACCCAAAAGAATATCAAGGTGATGCGTTTTACCAAACGTGAGCCTACGCTTGAAGATGTCTTTATGGATCGGGTCGGTCAAAGAATGGAAGATGTGGAGAAGGAGGAAGCACCGAATGAAAGCAAATGAGTCGCTGGCTTTTTCCGCATCCGAAAAAGTGACAGGCTGGAGATTGTTCCTGAAAACCATCCTGGCGCGTTCCTACCCGCGCATCATTGGGCAACAACGCGAGAAGTCCTGGATCTTCTTTGAGATCTTCATGCCCATGCTGGCGGTCGCCGCATATGTGTATGTTTATCGTGCCATCGGCGCGCCTGAAGAATATGTGGGCTTCGTGGTGGTTGGCGGCGCGATGACAGCTTTCTGGATGAACGTATTGTGGAGCATGTCCAGCCAGTTGTATTGGGAGAAGGAAACGGGCAACCTGGCGCTGTATATCATGGCACCCAATTCAATGATGGCGGTCTTGCTCGGCATGGCATTGGGCGGCCTGGTCGCGACGACAATGCGCGCAGTGGCGATCATAGTACTCGGCATGTTAATGTTCCAGGTGCAATTTACCGTAACCAGTTTCTCACAATTGTTCGCCGTGTTTTTCCTGGCCATGACCGCCTTGTATGGAATGGGCATGATGAGTGCGTCGCTGTTTCTGCTTCTCAGCCGTGAAGCATGGCATATTAGCAATCTCGCGCAGGAACCCATCTATCTCGTTTCGGGATTTTATTTCCCGATCAAGTCTTTCAACTTTTGGGTGGCTGCGGCAGCCTCGTTCATTCCGCTCACGCTTGGGCTGGATGCGATGCGTCAGTTGATCTTTCCCTCGGGCGCGGCGCTTGGTTTTCTGAATGTAAATGTTGAAATCACAGTGTTAATCGTATTGTGCGTAGTCTTTCTCATCGGCGCCAAGTTCCTGCTCGATTACATGGAAAGACTTGCCATACGCGAAGGACGCATTACGGAGAGCAGACGTTGATGTCATTGCGAGAAGGGCTTTAGCCCGACGAAATAATCCTCAATTCGATGAGGAGATTGCTTCGGTCGGAAGCACATCGCCCTCGCAATAACATATAACAAGGAGAACTTATGAACCGTTCCGAATTTTATCGTTCATTCCGCATGGCGACCTGGCTTGGCTGGCAGGTCGAATCGAATTGGACTGACCCGTTCCTCTTCGCGATCTATGTCATCATCAAACCGCTGGCAACCGCCGCCATACTTGTAGTAATGTACAGCATTATCACAGACGGCGATTACGGCTCGCCACTCTTCCCATACATTTATCTCGGCAACGCGTTCTACATCTATGTCGGCGCGGTGATGTCAGGAGTTTCATGGGCAGTGATCGATGACCGTGAGCATTACAAGACACTCAAATACATGTATATCGCGCCGATCAATATTCCGTTCTACTGGCTTGGGCGCGGTGTATCACGTTTCCTCATTGGCACGGTCGCAGTGATCATCACGCTGGGCGTAGGCGCGTTGTTCCTTCATCTTCCGCTTGATCTCATGCAAGTCAATTGGGGATTGTTCTTTGTGTCCCTCAGCATCGGCGTCGCCATGCTCGCCATGATGGGCCTTATCCTTGCCAGCATCACGCTCATGGTCGCACACCACTTCTTCATGATCGGCGAAGCAGTGGCAGGCGCGCTCTATCTTTTCAGCGGTGCCATCTTCCCTCTTGAAGTGTTGCCCGCCTGGCTTCGCCCCGTCGGGTATGCCATGCCCATCACCTACTGGCTCGAACTCATGCGCCGCTCGCTCATCGGTGAAGTCGCGCAAGCCTTCCCCACTCTCGCGCAATTCAGCAATATGCAGCTCATTGGCATACTATCCGGCTTAACGGTGATCTTCGCGATCTTATCCCTGTTCATCTTTCGCTGGTGCGATTATCGCGCCCGTGAACTTGGATTGATAGATCGAGTGACGAATTACTAAATCATGTCCTCACCACCGTCCACAGGATGCTTTGCAAAGGACGGCGGCTTGAGCAAATTAGAAACTAAACTATAATTTCACCATCGAGACATTCTCGGTGGTGATTTTTTGTTGATGCACGGAGATAAGTATGCAAACCTCAAATCCCATTTATGTTGGTGAAGTGAATAATACGCCCCTTGGAGACCTGCGCCTCGCTGCCTCCGACTTTGGCCTGGTGGCCGTTGAATGGGCCGAATCTCAACCCGAATTTGACTCCTATCTACAACGCCTCAAACGACCTATCCTGACGAACGAGAAGAGGATCGCCCCTTACGTAAAGGAACTCCGCGAATATCTCAGCGGAACACGCAATGCCTTCACTATCCCTATTGACTGGACCTTATTCCGCCCGTTTCAGCGCGAGGCCCTGCAAGCGATCTTTAGAATCCCCTACAGCGAAACACGGACATATCACGATATCGCCATTCAACTTGGCAGACCAAATGCTTCACGAGCAGTGGGTCGCGCCAACGCCACCAACCCCATGCCGCTAGTGATTCCCTGTCACCGTGTCATCGGCACGGATGGAAAACTTCACGGCTATGGCGGCGGAGAGGGGTTACCCACAAAGGAGTGGCTGCTGAGGATGGAAGGGGCAATGATCGCATGAGATCATTGGCGACGGCAGTTTCTGCCAGCCTGATCCTGCTAACACTTGGCTGCAGCTTGTCACCGACAAATGTGCCATCCACTACAACCGTTGAGCCAAGCCAGATTACTTTTCCTCCTGTGATTACACAATCTCCACCCACAGTAGTGCCTGTCATTTCGAAAATTCCAACACCTGCGAAGGGCTATCTCTATCATGGAGTTTTCCCAGGCGGCCATACTGGCGACGAGGATGATATAACGCTGGATGACCTCCTTTCCTACGAAGAGGCGGTTGGTAAATCTGCCGCGTGGGTTTATTTCTCAAATAACTGGTATCACGGCCGCGAGTTCCCAATGGAAACAGCCACATGGATCCGTGAGGCGGGCAGTATTCCATATATCCGTCTGATGTTGCGATCTGGTTTGAAGCACGATGGAAACGAACCGGTCTTTACCCTCCAAAACATTTTGGATGGACAGTTCGATAGCGACCTGCACGCCTGGTGTGCTGATGCGCGCAGTTTTGGCACAGCCCTTCTTGCGGAATATGGCACGGAGGCAAACTCTGATTCTTTTGCGTGGAGCGGAATCTCGAACGGCGGCGAAACCACAAATGACTACGGCGACCCTGCCCAGCCGGATGGACCGGAAAGGTTTAAGGACGCTTACCGCCATATCATTCAAATATGCCGCGATGAAGGCGCACAAAATATCACCTGGGTATTCCATCTCGGCAATGAAAGTTTTCCGGATGAGGATTGGAACCGGATGGAAAATTATTATCCTGGTGACGAATGGATCGACTGGATGGGCATCAGTATTTATGGCACCTATGGTCCGCAAAGTTCCTATGTGAATGAGTTTCACCCGGGAATGGATGAGGTCCATGCGCGAGTTCTGAAGCTTGCCCCGCACAAGCCAATCATCGTTGCTGAATTTGGAACGGCGAAGAATAATCCGAAACTGGGTCAAGCCCAATGGGCGCGTGAGGCGCTGGTTGCCATCACATCACTTCAATATTCAAACGTCATCGGCTTTTCCTGGTGGAATGAACGCTGGCAAAATGATGGTGATCCTGCGCATGATACAACCATGCGCGTGCAGGATAACACCGAACTGGCCAGGGTATTTCAGGAACTGGTGGCGGAAAACCCGATCGTACTTACAGAGATCACGCCATAATCGGAGAATCTCGATGAGACTGGGTGGAATTGTTACTGAAATGGAAGGCTGATGATTGCGTAATATTTCAAGGTTGCAATACATCGAAGCTTTATTACCCACCATTTCAAATAGGAGTTTCTTTGAAAACCAAACACTGGATCGTCTTCATCCTTCTCGGCGCAATCTGGAGTTCTTCCTTCCTTTGGATCAAGATTGGCGTGCAGGATATCGGCCCCATGGCCCTCGTTGCCTTCCGCATGTTATTCGGTGCAATTACGGCAGTTGCGATCGGCATCTACCAAAAAGTGGCATGGCCAAGGGATTGGAAGACCTGGGGCATTTTTGCCATCCTGGGGCCTACCAGCCTCGCTATTCCCATCTTCTTCATCTCCTGGGGTGAACAGACAATTGACTCGGCTGTCGCTTCCATTCTTAACGCCACTACTCCGCTGTTTACCATCCTTCTCGCACACTTCCTGTTGCAGGATGATAAGATGACCCCGCAAAAAGTTCTGGGATTATTGATCGGTTTTGCAGGCGTTGTTATCCTTCTGAGCAAAGACCTTACGGCTGGCGCACAGAATTCAGTCATCGGACAGGCGGCTGTGATTCTCGCCTCCCTCTTTTACGCGGGGAGCGCAGTCTATGGCCGAAAACTGACACAACACGTT
>JAXIPJ010000167.1:0-9873 GCA_045402985.1 Anaerolineales bacterium | reverse complement strand
CCTGCGTCGCGAATATCGGCGAAGTTTGAGTCCAGATCATTGAGCACATCTTGAGGGATGTCCGTCTCACGCCAGTCGTCGAGGCGGATGTTGAGATGGACGAGCGTGTTGCCTATGGCGCGCACGGGACTGAATCCCGCGGAGCCAGGTAGATCGTACGGGGTAAAGAATCCACGCTCGGGGTTGAGGATGGACGCGTCAGTAGCAACGTAAGTGTGGGTCACGGTAGCAGGCTCGGGTCCAGTTTGAGGCGAGGCGCAGGAAGTCATGAGCGAAAGAAGAAGGAGGGTCAATAGAAAGTGGAAAGTGGAGCGTCGCATTTAGGTTACTTAAATGCGGATTGAGTCGCCTGGTCAACAATCCATCTCTGCAGTAAGATGTAGACGATGAAGATGGGCAGGAGAGTCAGAATGGAGGCCGCGAGGACGAGTCCCTGATTGGCAGTATGCTGGGTCTGGAACCAAACGAGGAGGAGCTGGATGGTTCGATTCTCGGGCGTGGTGAGGACGATGAGCGGCCAGAGGTAATCGTTCCAGGTTGACATGAAGGTGAAGATGCCGAGCGAGGCGAGAGGCGGTCCCATTTGAGGGAGGACGATACGCCAGTAGATGCCGAATTCGGAGGCGCCATCGATGCGCGCAGCGTCCATGAGTTCGGCGGGCAGGGATTCGATAAACTGCTTCATCAGAAAGATACCAAAGGCATCCACCATGGATGGAAGGATGAGCGCCCAGAGAGAATCAATGAGACCAAATCTGACGACCAGCAGATAGTTCGGGATCATGACCACTTGAAATGGAATCATGATTTGAATGAGGATGACTCCGAACGCAAGGTTCTTGCCTTTGAAATGATATTTGGCGAAGATATAACCAGCATAGGAACTGGTGAAGAGTGTGATGAAGACACGCGCGATGGAAACAACGAAACTGTTGAGAACGTTGCGCTCAATTGGGATATCTTCATCTTTGAGGATGGTCGCGTAATGTCTGAGGCTTGGTTCCTTCGAAAAGAAATCGGGCGGGGTCTGGCGCAGTTCCGCGTCGGTCTTAAGTGAAGAGACGATGATATAGAAGAATGGCAGAAGCGTGGCGACGAGTCCAACAATGAGGACAGCGTACGCGCCTGATTTGCCCAATACCCAAAATGGATTTTTATTTTTCTGCTCGGTGCGCATTTAATACTCCCATTCCGTTCTCAAGATGCGGAACTGGATAACGGTGAGTGTCAAAATGATGATGAACAAAATCATCGACATAGCGGCGGAGAGTCCGAGATTGTTCGCAAAGCGGAAGGCGTTCTCATAAATACTCAAGAGCATGGTTTGAGTTTGATTTTTAGGTCCACCGCGCGTGAGCAGTTGGAAGATAACGAAAACTTGAAGCGATGATAAAACTGTTAGAACCGAAGTCAGTAAAATGGTCCGGCGCAGAAGCGGGACGACGATCAGCCAGAATTCCTGCCAGACGTTGGCTCCGTCCACGCGGGCGGCTTCGCGTAACGTCTTCGGAATGCTTTGCAACGCGGCGACGAAGATGACGAGGTTATAGCCAAAATCCTGCCAGACGTGCGCGACCACGACACAGATCATCGCCAGCGGCACGCCAAAGTAAATCGTGTTTGGGTCCTGCAACCAGGATTTGGGCGGGACCAGGCCAACCGCCTTGAACATGATGCTGAGCAAACCCCAACCAGGCGAGTACATGTATGCCCAGATGGTGACGAGCGCGACGGAAGATGAAATTGTTGGAAGAAAATAGATCGCGCGGAATAAGGTCTTGAATTTCTCGCTAATGCTTTCCAACAAAACGGCAAGCGGTAGTGTGATGGCGAGATTTAATGGCAGGACAAGTGCAGTGAAGAGGAAAGTGTTCCTGACGGCAAGGCGAAATACTTCAGCGGGTTTGCCTGTGCCTGTTAACAGTTCAATAAAATTATTAACGCCAACGAAGGGGTTTGCCCCACCCAACCCAAGGAACCCACTCCCTTCGCGGATGGGCGTATAACTAAAGAAACTCATCACCACTGCCCAGACTATTGGGAAAAGTGTGAACAATCCCATATAAAGCAGGATGGGCGCGAGGCTGGTGTAAGCGAAGCGACGTTGCTTTGCCGTGAGTTTTCCACCTTCACTGACGACTTCTTTTTTGAAGAGAGATGAGATTGAGATTGCCATTGCATCTCCAGAAAAAATTTATTCACCACGGAGGCACAAAGACACTGAGAAAAACGGACTCTGTGACTCCGTGGTTCTATTCGACCAGCCGACTAGAGAACTAGCCAACTAGTAGACTAACAAACTACTGCGCCGCATCCACCATCTCATTTGCCGCTTCCTGGATACTATTCGCGGCTTCTTCTGCTGTGAGATTACCTTGAAGCGCATCGAGGATGGTCGGGTAAATAATCTCATACGACAGTTGATCGGAGTCTGTCAGGTTGCCTTGATACTGACCAGCCTCCAAAATCGGCAGGACAGCCGCAAGGAATGGCGCGCTCTCCAACAATTTTGGGTCTGCCGCAACAGCCTTCATGGCAGGCACAGTGGCTGATGTGGAGTTGAATGAAAAGACATTCGCCTGGTCCGCACCCAGGAAGGCGGCTAGTTTCCAGGCAATGTCGGGATGCTGTGTGCTCTTGCCCACAACATAGCCCCAGCCACCGACAGATGCGAATTTATGTTCCGAACCCATCATCGGCGGCAGGGTGACGTAATCAAAAACCAGGTCTGGGAAAGACAGTTTGGCATCGCCCACATACCACGAACCGAGCACACCGATCCCGTTGTGACCCTGGGCGAACGACTCGCCAACCCATTCGCTATCCTGATTGAAGATGATCGGGTCAACGATTCCGTCCTTCTGCGCCATATCCATTAACTTCTGAATCGTTGCAATGGCTTCGGGTGAATTGAAGTTGAAGTGCTTGCCATCTTCTGCAAAGTAGTTGGCGCCCTGCTCCAGAATACCAGCCAGGAAGTATGTGAACAACTGGTCGCTATTGGTATAGTGCATGCCCGCCACCGTCATCACACCATCGGAGCCAACTTTGGTCAACTTCTTCGCATCGGCAACAACGGCATCCCAGTTTTCCCACTGCGGCGGATAGGCAAGCCCAGCTTCCTCGAACAAGGCAGGGTTCACATAGGCGCCGCCATACTCAATGTTGTACTCAGCAGGAAAGCCATACAACTTGCCATCGCAGGTTTGTCCGCCAAGAGGCGCGGCAAAGAAAGTTTCCTGTGCCTGCTCCACCGTCATGACATCAGCGGGCACTTCCAACAATTGACCGCCGCTCGCGTAACGGCAGGTATAACCACCAGGGATCAGGATCACATCCGCTGTGTTGCCAGCAGGCAATGAGGTCTGGATGGTCTGGATGAATACATCCCACGGGAAGGTCTCATACTTGATGGTCACATTCGGGTTTTGCGCCATAAACGCATCGAACATCGCCTGATCGGCATCATTGAACGCGGGAGCCTGATGCCCCCAAACGCGCAGCTCAACCGGTTCATTCGACGCAGGTGCTTCGGTCGCCGCCGCACCACCACACGCAGTCAACAAAATGGAAGCGATCACAAACACAGCCAGGATCAAGGGAAATCTCTTATTCATTTTTCTCTCCTTTTTCAATTTGATTTGAATGATCGAAAAAGCAAAAAGATTTTCTTCGTTGCAGGCACCTCCTCACAACTCCAGCTTCACAACTGCTGTGAGATTATTCGGTCTGTCGGGATTCAATCCCTTTGCCAGTGAACGATAGAACGCCATCAATTGCAAAACAGGCAGATACAGAACTCCGCGGATGCTCTCAGGTATCCCCGACTCAAACTCAACATCCGCATCAGACTCGCCCAAAGCTGCCACCGTTGCCCCAAGCATTTTCATCTCTGCGAGCACCTTCGCCTCATGGACTCTATTTGCATCTGATAACATTCCCACCACGACAGCATTCTC
Source organism: Anaerolineales bacterium (assembly GCA_045402985.1). Lineage (GTDB taxonomy): Bacteria > Chloroflexota > Anaerolineae > Anaerolineales > Villigracilaceae > Defluviilinea. Next base: position 5,914 of record JAXIPJ010000167.1, on the reverse strand, counting down.
ATTGACCATGCTCATGGGTCCGTGACGAAATTCCAAAAAGTGGAATGGTTCGCTATGTGTAAGAGTCATCTCTTTCATTTTGAGATTCACCTCACAAGCGAGTCCATAACGGATACCCGAACCAAGAAAATAAAATCTATCAAAGTCCAAATTTTCCCCCAGCCCTTTGGCATACGCCTCATAATTACCAATCAACCAATCACCCACATCAGGCAACTTTCCCATAGCGGACAACAAATCATCCCGCCCAGCCGTGCGCGCACAAAACGCGGAGGCGGCCACGAACATCGACGCGAACGAGCGCGTCTGGGCGATAGATTCTTCCTGTCCCTTATCGATCACTATGTTCACGTCCGCCAGACGCGAAAGCGCTTCGTCGTAATTGCTGATGATCACCACACTCCCGCGTTTCTCTGCTTTGAACTTTTCAACTGCTCGCACAGTCTCAGTCGTCGTCCCGGAACGGCTTACCGCTACAAGCAAAGTCTTGTAGGTCGGATTGGCAATCCGACTTACTACAGTCTGCGAATTCAACAACAATTCGCTTGCAGGCACAGCGCGAGCTGCATGGCCTGTCAACTCCTGATACAGAGCCGCCGCGACAAGTGAAAGATAATACGTGGAGCCGCAGCCAGTGAAGATGACCTGCTCATAATGCGCGGCATCTGGCAAAGACACAGCCCGCGTTAAATCCAATGCCTGCGCCCAGGCCTCAGCTTGAGATTTGATCTCCCGATACGTTGCATACTCTTGCGCAGAATTCATAATTACCCTTTGAGAACTGCCGCCAACTTATTTTCATACTCAGCCAGCATCCGCTCGGTAATTTCCGAAACCGCTACCGCGGGTTGTCTGAGCACAGTACTGCCAATGTCCAAAAGCATTTCATCAAGGAATGCTTCAATCCGCCGCCATAACCGCAATGGCGGATGCGGGCGCCCCGTCTTCAATATTTTTTGCACCGCGGCGGCTGTGGTCTCAAGCGGAAAAGTTAATTCGTCGTAGGCGTCTGCGTGGGCAGGCAAGACACTTTCCACCTCGAAGTATTTCACCTGAGTTTCCTTCCGTGCCAGAAATCGCACCAGGTCCAGCGCGGCTTTCTCATGTTCCGGGTTCGAGAGTACATTTTTCCAAATGACAAGATGATCACCACCAATCCATGGAACGCCGGGCAGGGTCGTTACAGCAAAGTTATCGCGCATTTCCTGCGAGGCATAAGGACTTTGCAATAGCTCAGTCCCTATTTCCACTCCGCCCACTAATACTGCGGTATCTCCACGCGCAAAAGCTTGTGTGCAGGCCTCAACAGAGAGTCCGCGCAGTGAGGGTGGAATAAAAGGGAATAACTGGAAGAAATTTATCAAGCCTGCGCTCGCTTCAGGTTTTGCAAATAAAAGCTCGCGTCCATCCGCTCGCATAAAGTCACCAGCGTTGGCGCGCGCCCACGACGAGGCGATATGCACAAGGTCCGCGTAGGGATGCAGCGTCGGGAATGCCCACGGCACAATGCCTCCACTGTTCAATTGTGTAAAAGCGTCGTACATGGCTTCCGGGGAAGCAAACGCTTTTTCCGCGTCCAGACCCGCTTGATCCAAAATGTCCCTGCGATAATACAAAACAAATGTGTAAATGGACCACGGTACAGCCCAAACCTGAGGACGATTGGCGAGCTTAACGGTCTCCCAGGTTGAGGGTAGAAAACCTTGCGCGCCGCCGAGAGAGGAAATATCATCCTCGCTGAACACGCGCAACGCGTCCAGCATCGCCATGGTCGCGCCCCACGTGGAACCGATCTGCGAAACATGCGGGCCCTTCCCCTCCATCGCATCCAATACCAGTGTCTGCCAGGCCCGTTCCCAGCTCACGCGACGCAAAGAAAGTTGTATTTGTGTATCACGCTCGAAAGAGGCCAGCAGCGTGCGCAAAGGCTGCAAGTCCTCGGCGGCATCCGCGATGGTTAGAAAATTAAGTTCCATGCTTCCTCACAGTCCCAAAACTCGTTCGGCGTTTTCACGATAGACCTTTTTCAACACACCATCGGGCAAATACAAACCGCACACATACCAGCGTCCCTGTTCGGGAATCTCACCTGTGTTGTAATTAAAATATTCGTCATCTGTTTCAAGGAAACGATAATAAAGGCGATACGCATCCAGGTCAGGACTCATATCCGAGCCAAATAAAATTCTATCCTGATATTGCATAAAGAATTTTCGCGCCGTATAAGGCTGCCTCCCAAGTTCGCCGAGCCGCGCAGAAATATCAATGTAATAGTTCGGGCAATCATCCAGCATCTGCCCGACCCAGCCAAGATTCTCGCCATAACATCCCACATGCGCGCCGATGAAAGTTGTATTCTTATGACGCGTTACCAAATTCTTAAACTCATTCATGATCTCCATAAAGGGCGGGAACGGCGGACTCGTAAATGCCCAATCAGGGTGCTCACCAATTTCCTCCCAGCGCTCATTCGTTTCATCAATCGGGTCAAAGAACGCCACCGGATCCGCCGCATGGATCAGCACGGGCAGATCCAATTCTCCGGCCATTTCCCAAATGGGGATTAAGCGCGCATCCTCCACTTTGACCAATTGCCCTTTATCATCTTTGACATGTAGCCCAAACGGCTTCCAGATCTTCAAGCCCTGCGCGCCCGCCTCCTTCTGGACTTTCAGCCTGCCAGCTGCCCATTCAGCGAATCCATTCCCGCGCGTTTTCCACTGACTCCAATCCACGCCGCCGAAAATTTGAAAACGTTCAGGCGCGCCTTTTTTGAAATGCTCCAAATGTCGATACAGGATCTCTTCGCCCCAGCCGCCATCCAAATCCACATAATGAGTCACTCCCCCTTCATCCAATAGATCAAGCAGTTCGCTCAACGGTTTTTTATCCCAACCTCCGCCGAAAGGTTCCGCGAGATGGTTATGCGCGTCAATGACAGGAAACTTTGGCCTGCTCACCAAAGTCGTTTTGGTTACAAGTTTTGAGCGAGGGCGAAAGTTTTCGAGTAGCATAATTTCATCCATAATCCGCTGGTTGAGGAAGGCGAAGCCCGTATCGAAATCGAAACCAGCATATAAGAAAAATTATTTCTATTACTTGTTGGTTTCGATATGCCGAGACGATGCGGCTACTCAACCAACGAATTCCTCACGCAACAATCACTTGAATCCCATTCTTTTTCAACGCCTGGATAAATTTTTTGTCAGCTTTTGAATCTGTCACAAAGATTTGCATACTATCCAAGGGGGCCAGTAGTGCAGTGGCTACACGATTCACTTTCGTATGATCAGCCACAATGATCACTGTGCGCCCGATCTTCAGGATGGCGCGGTCAGTTAATGTTTCCTGCAAATAATCATTGGTCAGACCATGTTCGAGGCTTACTCCGCGCGTGCCCATGATCACTTTGTCTGCGCGTACCTCTGTCAATGCCTGTTCGGTGATATGCCCAATGAATGAGAGTTCACTGTCGCGTAACATGCCTCCCAGGGAAATGACAGTTATTTCCCTGATTCCAACGAGAGCATTCAATACAGGCAGTGAATTTGTGATCACCGTCAGATTGTGACGATTGCGCAAGTGCCGCGCCACTTCGAGCACGGTGCTGCCAGAGCCAAGAAAAACGGTCTCTTTATCGGAAACCAGCTCAGCCGTCGCGCGTGCGATGCGAATCTTTTCATCCAGTTGTTCCGATTCGCGTTCAAGGATTGGTAATTCGGGCGGGGCCTGTTCAACCGAGATAACACCCCCATGCACGCGCTGGGCCTTCCCCTGCGAGGCGAGGGATTCCAGGTCGCGCCGCGCAGTGGCTTCACTGATGGCAAACTGCTTCACGATCTCAGCCACGCTCAGCCGCTGTTGGCGCGTGAGCAAGGAGAGGATCTGTTTCTGCCTTTCAGGGGTGGGAACAAAATCGCTCATAATCGCTCATAATCCGTCAATTCCAATCATACCATTTTTTGGAAAAATTTCAAGAGGCAATCTGTGCTTCCCAGCTGCGCGTCAGATGTTTGTAAAAACCCCTCTGTGGTATTTGACGATACCCGCTCTTAATTGTACACTCAGTACCATGGAAAAGTCAGCTACGCGCTCCCACTGGTGGGACTGGGCAGCCATCCTTTTGCTATTCGCCCTTTTACAAATTGTCACTGCGCGCCTGGTGGCCACCGAATGGACAGAGCATCTGGCCTTGGTACAGATATCCACCTCCATGGGACTGGCGATCGGCCTGGCATTGGGGTATAGCCAGTTCCAGCCCAGAGCCGCGCGCTGGATCAGTTTTTGCTACATGTTAGTTCTGCTCCCCTTGCAATGGACATTGGTAATTGACCAGAAGACCTCGCTTGAGGAACAACTGCTCAGCGTGGGGGGACGCCTGCTCTTTTCCATCTCAGAATTCTTCTCGCGTAAGCCCGTGGAAGACCCGCTGTTCTTCATCGCCAGCATGTCAATCACATTCTGGATCATCAGTGCCTCCGCAGGGTTCCGCCTTGTACGCCATCAAAATTTTCTTGCAGTGGCGCTTCCATCCGCCATTGGCATTCTTATCCTTCAAAATTATGATAACGGCGCAGCAGGACGTTTATGGTTCCTGGCTTTCTTCGTCTTCATCACATTGTTCCTGTTGGGGCGCCTGAATTTCCTGCAGGATCAGAAACACTGGAGGGAAAGGCGCGTCTTTCTTTCCCCTGAAAACAGTGTCGACCTCACCAGCGGAATGGCAATTGCCGCAGGTCTGATCATCCTCATGGCCTGGACGATCCCTGTTTCCATTACAAGAGTTGATTCTGCCAGGCAGGCCTGGAACCGCATCACCAAGCCATGGAATGACTTCAGCAAAAGAATGGAAAATGCTGTCAGCGCGCTTGAATCCACCACTGGGGGAAGACCGGGTGAATTCTATGGTACCGAACTCGAACTGGGGCTGGGCTTTCCACTTTCAGACATGGTCATGTTCGAGGTTCAAGTGCCTGATCTGGCGTTTGGTCAGAAACCTCCACGCTATTATTGGCGCGGCCGCGTTTATGATTATTTTGCCAAGGACCAATGGTATACGACCGGTACCACCCGTCAGGAATACTCTCCGCAGAACCCGGCTCCAGCCATTGAACAGAACGCGGGAGGCACACTCTCGCGCTTCATCTTCAACGCAGGCGAATCGAGATTTGCGTTGCTATATGCACCTCAACAACTCGTTTGGGCCAGCCGCGGCGGAAGTTATCTGGCAGCACCCGCCGGAGAAAAGAAAGATTTGTTCTCATGGAGCGCCTCGCCCACCCTGCTACCCGGCGAGACCTACCAGGTCGATTCTGTATTGAGCAACCCCAACATCGAGCAACTGCGCCAGGCAGGCACAGAATATCCTGCCTGGGTCACGGAAACATATCTGCAGCTGCCTGAGGATTTTTCTCCGCGCATCCGCGAACTGGCGGAGGAAATCACAGCCGATGCAGAAACCCCCTACGACAAAGCGGGAGCCATCACGCTTTATCTGCGAGATAATATCGAGTATGCAGCAACGGTTCCGCCAGCTCCGCGCAATACAAATGCACTTGAATGGATATTATTCGAACACAAACAAGGCTATTGTGTTTATTACGCCACCTCCGAGATCCTGATGCTGCGTTCGCTGGGAATTCCGGCACGCATGGCGGTTGGCTTCGCACAGGGTGAAGGCTTCACAAATAGAGACAACAACATTCCGGAGGAGGAAGGCATTACTCCTGGCTCATACATGGTGCGCAAGAAGAACGCGCACGCCTGGCCCGAGGTTTACTTCCCCGGCATTGGCTGGGTGGAATTCGAACCCACAGGGAATCAGAATCCCCTCACCCGCCCTGTCGCCCCACAGGATACGGGTAATATTACACCGCCGAACGCTGGCCTCCTGGGTGAAGAATTTTCGCCTCCA
>JAXIPJ010000104.1:0-14980 GCA_045402985.1 Anaerolineales bacterium | reverse complement strand
CGCGGCAACGTATTTATACAGGAATACGGCCTGATGATCCGTGAAAGCTTTCCGCCGCAAGTCTCGCTGGCTTTTAGTGGCGACCTGCCAACGCCCTGCCATGAATTACGCGCCGTAGTGAATCCACCTGATGAAGAAAATAAAATTTTGGTGGATGTATATTCTGTAGTTGACCCGAATATGATATGCACGCAGGTGTTAAAACCATTTCAGGGAAATATGGATCTCGGAACTTTCCCAACCGGACATTACACAGTCTGGATAAACGGAGAAATGGCGGGCGAGTTCGATACGTAGAGTTTTGAAGGATCAAAAAAAGAGTCGGTGATGAACCGACTCCTTTTAATTTAATGTGAAAGGATTTGAGAGAGAAATAACTTGGTGCGGTCTTCCTTCGGACTTTTGAATATCTCGTCTGGTGTGCCGCTTTCCACAATTTGACCTTCATCGAAGAAGAACATCCTGCTGGCGACAGCGCGTGCAAACCCCATTTCATGAGTGACTACCAGCATGGTCATGCCGGATTTTGCAAGTTCGACCATCACATCCAGAACCTCTTTGATCATTTCCGGGTCAAGCGCGGAGGTGGGCTCATCGAAGAGCATGATTTTCGGTTGCATCGCCAGCGCGCGTGCAATGGCAACACGCTGCTGCTGACCACCCGATAACTGACCTGGATACTTATGCGCCTGTTCGGGAATGCCTACACGCTTGAGCAACTGCATGGCAGTCTCACTGGCCTGATCCTTCGAAACGCGTCGCACCCATACAGGGGCCAACATGATGTTTTGAAGAACGGTCAAATGCGGGAATAGATTGAACTGTTGAAATACCATGCCTACTTCGGAACGTATAGCTTCGATGTTGCGAATATCGTTAGTCAATTCGACACCATCCACAATGATTTGGCCTTTTTGATGTTCTTCAAGGCGATTGATACAACGAATAAATGTGGATTTTCCCGAACCCGAAGGACCGAAGATCACTACCACTTCGCTCTTTCTGACGTTCAGATTTATTCCCTTGAGTACATGGAAATTATCAAACCATTTATGCACGTCGCGGGAAATAATAATGTCCTGACTATTGTCAGCTTCATTCATAAAGCCTCCATTTAACGCTTACCTACACCGAGTGCTTCTTCAAGGCGGCGGCTTCCGTAGGTGAACGCCATATTGAATCCCCAGTAAATGATGAATGCGAACAGAAACACCTCGCGGTGAGTCCCAAGCCACTCAGATTGCGCCAGCACCGAACGTCCAATTTGGAGAATATCGAAAACTCCAATAATTGCCAGCAGACTAGTGTCTTTGAATAGACTGATAAATGAGTTGAACAAGGCAGGGATGACCGCGCGAAGCGCCTGCGGCAGGATGATAAATGTCATGGTCAATGCGCCGCTCAATCCTAATGCCTGCGCCGCTTCGTACTGCCCACGATTTATGGATTGCAGACCGCCGCGCACGTTCTCGGCCTGATAAGCAGCTTCGAAGAGAATGAACCCAACCATCGCACGAATGACACGGTCTGGGCGCGCCATATCCACAGGTAGAAAGAGTGGCAGGAGTAGATCTGCCATAAAAAGAATAGTTATAAGTGGAACGCCGCGAATCAGTTCAATATAGCCAATGCTGAAATATTTTATGAGGGGTAATTTACTGCGTCGCCCAAGCGCTAGCAAAATTCCAAGCGGGAGCGACCCGATGTTGCCGACAATGGTTACCAAAAGCGTGAGCAGAAGTCCACCCCAGACTGACGTTGAAACAGGAGTAATCAACGGGATGAAACGCGAACCCGCTATCAGCAGGAAGACAAGCGGGAAGTACAGCAACCAGCCCAATGCGGCGATGGTTACGCCACGTTGCGGGAGAATCCGCCCAAAGGCATAGAACACAAGTAAAAGGGTATCCGTGATCAGCCAATTCATCCAAACATCTGAGTTCAGCAGGAGGCCAATCAGAGCAAATGCAAGACCTGCCCCAAGCGCGATGAAGGCAAAGCCACGCGCGGCTTGTTTCCAAACTGCCCATGAAAGCCCAATCATCGCGCCCAACATGTAAATGGTTAGCCACACGCGCCATAACTGGTCACGCGGATACTGGCCGATCATGAAAAGTGTAAGGTTGGCCGCGATGACGCCCCAGCGGGCCTCCGTCAGTGCCCATTGTATTGCCGGACGCAGGAGCGCGTATAACAGCCAGAGTGCCGCAAACGTAAGCACGACGTTATACCACGTACTGAAGAGGTTTTTCCTCAGCCATGCAAATGGCCCTACAGTGAGGCGCGGAGGTTGCATTTCTATTACCGCCATGTCAACGCTCCACGAGCCGCACGCGGCTATTATAGATATTCATCAGCAAAGAAGTGAACAGACTCATACTCAGGTAACTGAGCATCATAATCAGGATGACCTCGACCACCGCACCGGTTTGATTGCTGACTGTGCTCGCGATACGAAACAAGTCGGGGTAACCGATGGCAGTCGCCAGTGAGGAGTTCTTGGCAAGGTTGAGATACTGGCTTGTCAAGGGCGGGATGATCACACGCAATGCCTGCGGGAAAACGATGAGGCGTAAGGTCTGCCCGGCGGTCAAACCGAGGGATCGGGCCGCTTCAACCTGACCCCGTGAGACAGCCTGAATACCAGCACGCACAATTTCTGCGATGAATGCCCCCGTGTACACGACCAGCCCAAACAACAATGCGGCAAATTCCGGCGTTAATCGCAAGCCGCCTCTGAAATTGAGTCCAGCCAATTCTGGAATACTCGCCTTCAATGGAGATTCCGGCTGGAGGCTTAGACCAATCCATAAAATCAAAACTGGTATAAGCAGATATGCCAGATACCACCACAATGGATTGGGGAGGCCAGAGCGGTTTTGTATAGCTCGAAAAATAATCCAGACAATGACGATTGAGGCCAGAGCCAGCCAAATATAAAGCCTCCAAGAATCAAAGGTAGGCATGGCTTCATACCAGGGCAGATAAACCCCACGCCCCGTCAAGTAAATAGAGCCTGGCAAAGCTCTTGCTTCTTTAACGGCGGGCAGTTGCACAATAACGCCAAAATACCAAAACATCAACTGAATAAGAAGCGGCGTGTTGCGAATGACCCCGACATATGCGGCGGCAAATTTACTGATAAGCCAATTGGTTGAGAGCCGCGCCACACCCGCAATAATTCCCACAATAGTCGCGAACAATATACCAAGAGCGCTTACAACCAGCGTGTTCACGAGGCCAACGAGCAGCGCGCGCCCATAACTATTCGAGGCCTGATAAGAGATATACGATTCACCGATGTCAAAGCTGGCCGGGTTGGTCATAAAGCCATAGCCCACTGTCAATCCCTGGCGGGAAAGGTTGGCCGAGACATTCGCATATAAAAATCCCGCCGCGAGTGCCACAAGCAGAATGAAAACCACCTGTGCCAGCACTTGCAGAAAACGGATATCACGCCAGAATGCTTTGACGTTCATAACGGAGATAGGTAACCAGGCGGCCTGACTGAGCAGGCCGCCCGGAAGTTGAATGTTATTTTAGCGGAAAGGCGGGGAGTACATCAAGCCGCCTTGGGTCCACAACGCGTTCTGTCCGCGAGCGAGGTTATAAGGGGCAAGATTACGCTCATAGACCTCGCCATAATTGCCGACGAGTTTGATAACGCGGTAGACAAAGTCATTGCTCAGGCCAAGTTTGGAGCCCAGCTCACCTTCCACGCCGAGCAAGCGTCGCACGACGGGATCTTCGCTTGTAAGAAAATCATCCACATTCTGGGATGTAATACCGAGCTCTTCAGCCTGGATCATGCCATAGACCACCCAGTGGACAACATCAGCCAATTTGTCATCGCCTTGAGCAACAGCAGGCCCGAGAGGCTCTTTGGAGAGGACCACATCCAGGATCACGTGATCGGCAAAGTTCTGCAACACAGCCTGTCCCTGTGTGGCGAGCTGCGAACGGTCGGAAGTGACCGCATCGCAACGGCCTTCCTCGTAAGCCTGGAAGGCCGCGTTCTGATCGTCGAACACGACCGGTGAGTAATTCACGCCAGCAGCGCGGAATTGATCTGCGAGGTTGAGTTCGGTGGTAGTTCCGCTTTGCACGCAAACATTGGCACCTTCCAATGCGTCGAGGCCGGCAGCAGCATCACCTACAGTGTCTTTGCGGGCCATGATTGCCTGACCATCATAGAACGTGACGGGGCCAAAGGTCAGGGCGAGCTCAATATCGCGGGTGAATGTCCATGTACTGTTGCGGCTCAGGACATCCACTTCACCGGATTGAAGAGCCGTAAAGCGGGCGTCCGCGCTCAAGCCGCGGAACTCGACAGCATTTGCATCATTGAATAGGGCTGCAGCCCAGGCACGGCAGAAATCTACGTCAAAGCCGCTCCATGCCCCAGCACTATCCAGAAAGCCGAAGCCCTGGAACGTTCCATGCACACCGCAGATCAAATTACCACGGTCTATGATGGTCTGCAGGCGTTCTCCTCCTGCAGCCGGTGCAGCCGAGGGCGTCACAGCGACTGGTGCTGCTCCACAGGCCGCAAGCAAGATACTTGCAAGCGTCAGCACCGTTACGAAAATCATAGTCTTACGCATTTTCTCCTCCTCAAGAGATATAGTTTGGTTTACTTATTTGACGTACTATTGAAATTTCCAACGATATATTGTCTTACGCCTCCTTTCATCTTTTTCAAGTGGTCGTTATTATAGCAAAAAACAACGCAAATTTGCATCATTAGAAAATCCGGGAAATCGATGAAACGCGGGCATTCGTTAATTTTATTAGATCAGCAACAGACAGTTTGATATTGAGTCCTCTTTGCCCACCTGAAACATGAATCTCAGAATAGCTCTGCGCAATTGAATCGATCACAACTTGAAAGCCCTTATTGATCAACGCAAGTGGTGAGATGCCTCCGGCTTGTAAGCCAGTGATGTGTTCAGCTTCGCGCTCGCTCGGCAGGTACACTTTTTTCTCACCCAGGAACGCGGCCAGTAATTTTAAGTCAACTGTTCCAGGTCCAGGAATGATCGCAAGGATCGATTTCTTCCCTTTTTCACGCGTCACAACAATTGTCTTGAATACTGTCTCTGGTGGCACATTCAAAAATTCCGCAACTTCCACTGCGCTCAATTTTTCAGCAGGCGTTTCATAAACCCGATATGTGATCTTGCGAGAATCCAATAGTCGCGTAATGTTGTTGACAGGTGCCATTCTGGAGTAGTCCTTTAATAGATGTCTAACATATCTCTAAGAACATTCATATTTTAATGCGTTATCGTCTATCTCTTGCAGCGCGTAGTACAATAAATCTCGTGAAAGCCTCAAAAACAGCCGTTCCACTGGAGAAGTTGTTGGAACAGCTTCCCGAAAGATATACGATCACCGAGCGTGAGCTGATCCAGCGCGCATATCGAGTAGCAGAGGAAGCGCACCGCGAGCAGAAACGTCACTCGGGAGAGCCATACATCAACCATTGTCTGGCGGTTGCCAGCATCCTGGCGGACCTACGCGTGCCAGCCGAGGTCGTGGCAGCAGGATTACTTCACGATACTGTTGAAGATACCACGATCACCCTCAAGGACCTCAAGCGGGATTTCGGTGACACCATTGCAATTCTTGTAGACGGGGTTACGAAACTCACGAAGCTGCCCCGCGTCTCGCGCGGCGATCAACATGCAGAACAATCCCGCGAAAGCGAACCGGCGGAAGCCGCCTCCGAAAAAAATACGCGCAGCCGCAAACAGGACCTGATCTCTGAAACACTCCGCAAGACCTTCCTTGCCATGGGCGATGATGTTCGTGTGGTGCTCATCAAACTGGCAGACCGTTTGCACAATATGCGCACATTGGGCTTCATGCCCGAATCAAAGCGCAAAAGAATCGCAAAAGAAACACTCGACATTTTCGCTCCTCTTGCAAGCCGACTCGGCATCTGGCAGATCAAATGGGAACTTGAAGACCTAGGCTTCCGTTATGTCAACCCGGAGAAATACAAGGAAATCGCAGAACAACTTCAGGAACCACGCCCAGACCGTGAGATCCAGATTGGCATCATCAAAGAGTACCTGATCAAATTACTTGAAAATAACAACATCAGAGCAGAAATAAGCGGGCGTCCCAAACATATTTATTCCATTTACAAGAAGATGATGGAAAAGGGAAAACCCTTCGATCTGGTGCGGGACGTGAGAGCAGTTCGGCTCATCGTTCCAGATATTCCGTCCTGTTACGCCGCGTTGGGCGTCATCCACACACATTGGCGGCCCATTCCCGGTGAATTTGATGATTACATCGCCGCGCCCAAGGACAACTTTTATCAGTCTCTGCATACAGCTGTGATCTATGATGACAAGCGTCCTTTGGAAGTGCAGATCCGCACATCAGAGATGCATCAAAACGCTGAATATGGTATTGCATCCCACTGGCGATATAAAGAGGGCGGCAAACATTCAGATGCGAATTACGAGCAACGCGTCAACTATCTGCGCAACATGATGGAATGGCGCTCGGACGTAAGCGATGCGCATGAATTCGTGGAGGGCATGAAAACGGATGTGTTCCAGGACCGCGTCTACGTCTTCACGCCGCGCGGCGATATCATCGACCTCTCTGCCGGGTCCACACCCATTGACTTTGCCTATCACGTCCACACGGACATCGGCCATCGCTGTCGCGGCGCGCGCGTTAACGGGAAGCTCAGTCCGTTGTATCAGGAATTGAAAACCGGTGACCAGGTTGAGATCCTGACCGCGAAACGAGGTGGACCCAGCCGCGACTGGTTAAACGCGAATCTGGGGCTGGTCAAGACTCAGCGCGCCAGGACAAAGATCAAAGCCTGGTTCAAGAAACAGGAAGATGAACAGAACCTGTCACAGGGACGCGTGACGCTCGAACGCGAATTGCAAAGGCTTGGCATTTCAGAGACCAACTTCGAAAAGATGGCACGCGAACTCGGTTTTAAGGTCCCCGATGAATTGTTTATTGCGGTTGGTTGCGGCGACCTTTCGGTCAACAAGGTCATCAAACAAATCGCGGATACCGAAGAGACAGCGGATTTCCTTGAGATCACAAAATCGCTACACGACACAAAAACTTCCACAGATTCTGTTGAAGTGGTAGGGTTGAAGGGATTGCTTTCGTCGATGGCACGCTGCTGCAACCCGATGCCCGGAGATCAGATCGTCGGCTATATCACGCGCGGACGCGGCGCCACGATCCATCGTCAGGATTGCCCGAACGTTCTTCGTCGCAAAGATAAAGAGCGGCTCCTGCAAGTGGCCTGGGGCCAGGTGGAGCAAACCTTCGCGGTACCCATCACTGTGAAGGCATATGATCGTCAGGGATTGATGGGAGATATATCCACGCTGCTGCAAAACGAAGGTGTTAACATTGCAGATGTTTCTGTGAACTTCAACCGCAGCGTCGCAGATTTGAAACTTGTTGTCGAAGTTCGCGATCTCGCGCAACTTAGCCGTGTGCTCACACGTATCGAGAGTTTACCAAACGTAGTCGAAGCACAGCGCACGAGACCGGGGTGAGGGGGAGTTACAAGTTACGATTTCCAATTTTCAATTCCCGATCAATCAATATCAAAGTATAATGTCGCCGCTTTGAGGCAAATATGTCACTACTCAGCGTAGACGAAGCGCGCAAGCGCATCCTGTCCCATTTTCACCCTATGGCAACTGAAACTCTTCCATTGTTGGAGTGCGCCAAGCGTGTTCTCGCGCAAGACATCACCGCGACCACTGAACTGCCACTCTTCGACAACTCCTCGATGGATGGATTTGCCATACGGGTTGCAGATGTGCTGGATGCTACAGCCGCTTCGCCGCGCAGCCTGCGCGTGGTCGCCGATATACCAGCCGGCCTGTCGCCAACAATTTCCCTCGCGCCAGGCGAAGCCGCACGCATCATGACAGGCGCGCAAGTACCCAACGGAGCCGATGCAGTCATCCCGGTGGAAGATACGGATTTCGATGACCGCGACGCCGGGTCACCCGCGCCTGAGTCCGTGTTGATCAGCAGATCAGTAAATAACGGAGAAAACATACGTCCGCGCGGCATGGATATTCACAATGGGCAAATCGTACTTAATAAAGGACGGACACTCAAGCCGCAAGATCTGGGCCTTCTGGCAATGCTGGGCCAGGCAAACCTACCTGTCCATCGCAAAGCGCGGGTGGCCTTATTCTCTTCAGGCAATGAACTACTCGAAGTGGCTGCTCCGCTCGAACCCGGTAAGATCCGTGATTCCAACTCATACACCATCGCCGCGTTGATTGAAGATGCAGGAGCAGAGGTGATCAGACTCGGCATTGCAAAAGATAATCACGAATCTGTGAAGGCATTGCTCGAAAAAGCTGTTGGCCTCAAAGTGGATATGATCCTCTCCTCTGCGGGTGTAAGCGTCGGCGCGTTTGACTTTGTGAAAGAAGTGATCGAAGCAAACGGCAAAATGGATTTCTGGCGTGTCAACATGCGGCCCGGAAAACCACTGGCATTCGGTGAATATAAAGATATACCTTTCATTGGCCTGCCAGGAAATCCGGTTTCCGCCTTCGTTGGGTTTGAGGTCTTCGTGCGCGCGGCCATTGGGAAATTGAACGGAAGTTACAACGGAAGCAGGCCCAAAGTTCGGGTAAGATGCGCCGAACAAATTGATTCAGATGGCCGTGAAAGTTATCTGCGTGCAGAAGTCCGCTCTGACGGTGAAAACAGCGTGCTCATCGCCCATCTAACAGGTCATCAGGGTTCCGGCAATTTACACTCCCTGGTACAAGCAAATGCTTTACTTATTATCCCCGCGGGTGTAAAATGCGTGCCTGCTGGACAGGAAGTAAACGCCTGGTTGATATGAGGATTGATGGATAAACGTCTTTCACAACTTACAATTGCACTCGTTATTCTCGGATTGCTCGTCTCCGCGTGGATGACTATTTACAAATTTACCAACAACCCCAATATGTGTGTTGGTTCGGGTGCATGCGAGGCAGTGAATACCAGCCGTTATTCAGAAATAAACAATATCCCTGTCGCGGCAATCGGTGTTGGTGGATACAGCGCGTTGCTGGCAATCCTCCTGCTTGAGCGAAGACCCGGCCTTATCAAACAAAATGGGACCATGATCTTCTTTGCATTGTCCCTGCTGGGCTTCCTCTTTACGGTCTATCTGGTTTTTGTTGAGATCGTCCTGATCAAAGCTTTTTGCCCATTTTGTGTTACATCGCAGGTTGCGATGACCCTTATTTTTATACTCTCGGTCGTCCGCCTGATCAAACAACCCTAATCCCAGGAGGAGAATATGCCTAGAATAAAATGTCATTACGCAGATTGTGTGTTTTTGGATGAAGGCTATTGCAGCGCCGCTGCTGTCGAAATTGACCCCGACACCGGTTGCGCAACCTATTCCCCGAGTGATACCGCCGTTGCTGAGGAAGATTGGGATGAAACAGAATCGGATGAATGGGAGGATGAAGAGGGCGAGGATGACGACGACACATGGGATGAGGACGAAGACGAATTCTAACGCTTCGCATCACCTCAGTTGATAATTGATTCCGCCAAAAAAGCCTCCTCGATTTGAGAAGGCTTTTTTCGTCAATAGGCTGCGTCGCACGTCACCCAGTGCATTTATCCGTTAAACAAACCGAACTCTATCGAATGGATAAAACCGTTATAGAAGGGTGCGACGCATTATAAGTGTGTTCTGACCCCTATGCTTTATGTGCGAATTGATATAACAACACCCCAGCCGCCACCGCCAGATTTAACGAACTGACTCTGCCCTTCATTGGCATAGAGACGGTTACATCACAGGCCTGCATTTGTTCAGGGAAAAGTCCCTTTTGCTCGTTTCCCAATAGAAGGATCCAGGGAATCTTTGGCATCAGAGTTTGATAATCCACATCACCGTGAGCCGAGGTGCCAATGAGTTGATAACCATCGTTTCGCACCCACTGAACAAACTCATCGAACGAAGATTGCACAATTGGCTTCCAAAATATCGTTCCCATGCTGGCGCGCACTACAGAGGGATGATACAACTCCACGCCGCCATCCAGCAGAAACAACGCATCGGCGCCAACTGCATCCAGCGTGCGGAGGATTGTCCCTACGTTGCCAGGGTCTTGCGGCGAGACAAGAGCAACACATTTAGCTGCAGCCGCCATCCCTTGCGAAGCATCCCCGTGGGACGGCGGCAAAGGCGTAAGGTCTTTGAGTTGAATCTTCCTCTGATGAACAACCGCGAGGATCCCCTGCGGGTTTTCTTTTCCAGCCAATGATTCCATCACATGAGCAGAGACAGACTGCGGCCCAGAAGAATGACGCGAGATCAAATCCCGCGCGAAGCTGCTAGTTAACAGATCCGGCGCGTAGAGAATCGACTCCACATCCCAATCCGCCTCAAGCGCTTCACCTACATGATGAATACCTTCCACCAGGAACAATCCACTTTCGTCGCGGGCCTTTTTTTGATGCAAAGCGCGTACTTGTTTAACAAGCGGATTGCTCAGGCTGGTTATCATTGTTTTGAGATCACTCACCAGCAACAACAACCAGCTTGGCAATCATCCCGGACGCTATGTGACCTTCCGTCCTGCAAACCACTTCATATTCACCGGGTTCCTTTGGGGCAGTGAAGGTCACGCTGAAATCGCCTCCCGGCTGTATGTCTCTCTCCTCCCAGTATACGTTCGCGTCATCATCATCTTCGTAGGTTGCGCCCGCAGTTGTGCCAGGTTTCATGATGATGAAGTTGTGCACAACTGCGCCTGTGTTCGTTACATTGAGGGTGATCTCCTGCCCCGCAGGGACAGTAAATTGATTCGGCGTAAACTGGAAATCCGTCATTGTGACATTGATCGTGGTTGTTGGGCCTGCTTCACCGCAGGATGCCAGCACCAGAGTGAGAAGTACTACTAGAAGGTATAGCAATCTTTTCATTCGGTTCTCCTTAAAAGATTTCAGTACGCATATTGTAATATAATCCAAAACGAAAGGCTTATTTCCATGACAGCCCTCACCCAACCTTCCACAAATAAATACTGGGCGTACGCTCTCTGGCTGGCGCTATTCACTATCTTCTATAATTTACTGGAAGGATTGATCTCGATCTCATTTGGCATCTCAGATGAAGCTCTCACCCTCTTCGGCTTCGGCGTGGATTCGTTCATCGAGGTGATATCTGGCGTCGGCATTCTTGCCATGGTCTTGCGCATCCGGCAAAACACTGATACGCCGCGTTCGCAATTCGAGAAGAGTGCACTACGAATTACAGGCACGTCGTTTTATTTGCTTGTAGTTGGGCTGGCCGCGACAGCTGTCTATAATCTCTTCACGGTACATAAACCCGAAACGACAATACCGGGCTTGATTATCTCGTTGATCTCCATCGCCATCATGTGGGCACTTGTAACAGGCAAACGCAAAGTAGGACGCGCGCTCAACTCGCAGCCCATTCTTTCTGATGCAAACTGCACGATGGTGTGTATTTATATGTCGGTCATCCTGTTAGCCTCAAGCCTTATTTATCAATTTACTGGCTTTGGTTTTGTAGATAGCCTTGGCGCGCTGGGTTTGATCTACTTCTCTTATAGTGAAGGCAGGGAGGCATTTGAAAAAGCTGCAGGGATGGAGGATTGTTGCGACGATAACAGGTGTGAGGAAAAGGCGTAACCTGAACTTTCTTCAAGGCGAATCCAACCGTAAGCAAAAAGCCGCAGTAAGCCCAGGGTCAGAATTAGATAATGTCCACTGAGTATATCCTCGCCACTGATCCCCAAATTCACTCTCGCATTCGCGCCAGGTACTCGCGCGACATTGAGGCGTTGACAAGGCTAGGATTTCGTCAGTTGTGCTATTACATTGAACAGCTCAGACCATTCTCCGCTGTTTTTCAACTGCCGATGCTGCTCCTTATGCTTGGCCATCGAGAAGTTCTCATTATCCAATCCCCTCTCCGTGTATCCCTGGGTTTCATCCTCATGTATCATACAGATCCCCCGACGATTGCCCTTCCCATGGGACTGGGCATAAAGCTGTATACAGAATTCGCTGACAGATCCATGCTGGTCTCATACACATTTCAGAGCCCGGCGGTTTCGCATCCAAGCCCGTTCATCCGCCGGATCGCCACCACCAAGGGGCTCGATGAAGCCTGGCGGCTCCACCAAAACCAGGTTCGCGACCTCGAAGGCATGGGCAAGATGGTCAATCCGCAAACATCATTCAACTCTTACGTGGACATGTCGCGCAGGGAAGAAGGAACCTTGCAATATTTTCCTGCAGACAATATATGAAATCAGCGTTTAATGATCGAAATAATGGGTTTTTGCCTTATTTTCAAGCTATTTCATGGATGATCCGATCTTTTCAACCCTGCCTTCCCACCTGACAATACAGTATACTGGGAGGCAGGCTTTCGATCTGCTGGATTTTGCAAGTAAACCAACCCCCAAAAGGAGAACGCATGAATAAGACTGAATTACTCGTTGCCATCGCCAATCAGAGCGGATTAGAGAAAAAACAAGTCACTGCCGTTCTGGACGCGCTGAATGACATTGTCTACAAAGAACTCAAAGCGCAAAACGATGTTGTGGTTCCGGGCTTACTAAAAATATCAACGGTCACGAAGCCCGCCGTGCCTGAGCGTGAAGGCATCAACCCCTTCACGAAAGAGAAGACCATGTTCAAAGCCAGGCCCGAGCGCAAGGTCATCAAAGCCCGCCCGGTCAAAGCCCTCAAAGACGCCGTCTAATTCCTAACGTGAACAAACAATGCATAGGCCCCGCATCGCCGGGGCTTTTGCACATATGGATGATTGCAATAGAGTGAGAATTCTGGTGATAAATTGACATCACGCGAATATCGTCGGATTAAAATCCTGTCTCAGTTCAGGGAAGTCGGCTAAAAGCCGATTCGCTCATCGGCCCGCAGGGCTTCCAAGGACTGAGCATGTGGCTTTAGCCCAGCGAATCGTTGCTGGCGTCATTGCCGTGTGGAGGATACGATGGGCTGGTGAAACAGAAATGAACTGAAAGTCACAGGAATTACAGTCATGGAAATAACAGAATTTTGGGAATTGATTGACAAGACAAGGGAAGCCGCTAAGGGAGACGCGCGGAAACAATCTGAGTTACTGACTGAAGAGTTAGCAAAGTTGCCTGCGGAAGAAATCATCTCGTTTGAGAGGATCTTTGATGATCTTAAGGACAACGCCTATATCGGCAATCTGTGGGACGCGGCTTTCGTTATAATGTATTATTGTGGGGATTCTAGTTTTCATGAATTCCGCGAGTGGTTGGTTGGACGAGGGAAAGAGGCGTATGAAAGTGCTATTAAGGACCCTGAAACCCTCGTGGATGTGCTTGAAGTTGGTGAACAAATCTTCCCAACATTATTAGGTCCTGCACTGGATGCTTACGAAAAAGTCACTGGAAAGGATATGCCTCCAATGCCCCGACCATGGGCGCGATTACAGGGTGGACCTACTCCAGATGCTGAAGAGGATAAAATATTGGCGCGCTTCCCAAAACTTACTGCCAAGTTTTGGGAATGGTGGACAAGAGACAGGGTTTACCTTGAAGTTCGTGAGATTCTTCGAGAGATTTTGTTACCAATCGGCTTCACAGAAGAAGAAATAAAAGAGCTTGGAACTGCCAAGTTTCAAAGGGAGCCCCTTTTAGTCAAGTTAGTACTTGACTATTATGCACCTGACTATACTTTGTACGTTTCCAGCATAGAGCGTGAAAGAAAATATCCCGCTGCGATTTTGATGTACTTTCTTCTACATGAATATGAAGAAATGAAAAATGCAATTGGTATCACTTTGCAACAATGGCTTGAAATTGTTGAACAACACTAGGCAAACCAATGATATAATCTGCCCGTCCGTAATTACCAGGAGCATAGAAGTGACAGACAACCTGTAATCAAACAAGTTTTTCAGGGCACTAACCCGCTGCATTGATTCGCGTCAGCACTATGCTGGCGTTCACAGCCGAGGCTTGCCCTCGGTTTTCGTTTTAATCGTAGGGGCGACCCGCCCATCCCCGTCCACCTTCACGACAAACCCAGACGGGTCGCCCCTCCCCTACAGGTCACCTATGCTTACTGCACACCACCTTCACAAAACCTATGGCGTCCAGCCCATCCTGCAAGACATCTCCTTCAGCATCAGCAATAATGAGCGTGTCGGCCTCATCGGTCCCAACGGCTGCGGCAAAACGACCCTCATGCGCATCCTTGCTGGCATCGAACAGCCCGACTCTGGGACTGTCTCTTCGACGCGCCCCAACCTCCGAATTGGATATCTTGCTCAAGGCATGGACTTCCAGCCCGACCAAAGGCTTCAGAGCGCCCTCAGCCTGCATCCCGTTTCGGAGGCTGATCTCGAAACTGAGATCGCATCACTCGCCGCAGCCCTATCCTCCAACCCCAACGACTCACGCATTCAAGCAAAATACGACTCTACCCTCCACCAACTTTCCACTTCTCTCTTTCCACTTTCCACGATCCTCGCGCCTCTCGGTCTCTCTGATATTCCATTAGATACTCCCATCTCGCACCTCAGCGGCGGACAAAAGACTCGTCTCATGCTGGCGCGCGTCCTGCTCGAAGAACCGCATCTGTTGTTGCTCGACGAACCGACCAACCATCTCGACATCGAAATGCTCGAATGGCTTGAGAGTTGGCTGACGCGTTTCAATGGCGCGGCGCTGATCGTCTCTCTCGACCGCGCATTTTTGGATAACACAGTCACGTCCATTCTTGAGCTTGAACCCAAGACTCAATCCATGAAAGCGTATCCAGGTGATTACAGCGCTTATCTCGAGTCTAAACAAAAAGAATACGACAAACAATACGACGAGTATCGCGACCAGATCATAGAACTCCGCAAACTCCATAACGCTGCGCGGCATCTCAGAAGAATCTCCCAGTTCAAAAAAGGCGGCAAAGGCGACAC
>JAXIPJ010000045.1:0-5680 GCA_045402985.1 Anaerolineales bacterium | reverse complement strand
ATCGGGTTGGGGCTGGGCGAACCAATCGGGAAATAAGCCAAGGTTTTTTTGCGGAGAGTGCATCCAGCCGCCGAAAATTTTGTTGATGGCTGGCAGGCTGAGGCGTTGTCTGAAGCGATTGATATTTGGCGCAAACAATTTATCCAGCAGGAGGGCGTCGATCAGAATGAATAATCCACGTATCAAGATCGGAGGCAGCCTTACAGGCAATAATGGAAATTCATGAACGCTTCGAAAAGCGGCTGGTTGTAAATGGATGGTGATGAAGGGGAGGCCTAATTTCTCGTGTGCGATGTGCGCCGCGAAGAACTGCCCCTGGGCGACGAGGATCGTCTTGGATGGGTCGAAGCCCGCGATGATCTCATAAGCGGGTTCCATGATTGGAAACACAACTCGTTCTGCAAAGACTTTGAAGCCTTTATCTGGACTCCAAAGATCGGGGTCTTGAATGATGGATTGATAATCTTCCGCGCTGCCGAGACCGAAAAATTCCAACCCAACACTGCGCGCCTGGGTTTCAAAGTATTGACTGGTAATCAACACAACGCGGAAGCCGCGTTTTTTTAATTCCTGTCCAATGCCGATAAATGGGTTGACATCGCCTGCACTGCCAATGGTACAAAGGAGTATTGTTTTTTTCGGCGTCATAAGAATTCCTGAATGATCAATTCTGTCGCGATTGCAGAAGCGCGTTGCCCCACCAACAGTACGACAACGACTTGGGAAATTGTGCCATATATCCCGTTTCCATTTGCTGAATCTGAAAGCCGCCTTGTGTGATCAGAGATGGAATATCCCGCGTCAAATACAAGCCCTGGAACAGCCAGCGATGAATGGGCTCCAATCGTTTTTGCCAGCGTTGTACTTCAGGATCAGGTGAAAGCCCAAGCTCAAAGAAGATCAGTTTGCCATTTGGTTTCAAGACGCGTGTAAGTCCTTGAATAGCATCTGCGATGCCAGGGATCGTACATAAAGTAAAGGTGCTGACAACTGTATCAACGCTGCCATCTCCCAAAGGGATGCGTTCCCCTGGCAGGTCAATAAATTCGATGTTCAGCTTTGCTTTGCGTTTTTGCTTTTCTGCGAGTCGAATCATTCCTGGATTGGGCTCCAGTGCGTAAAGTTTGTTCACCCTTGTGAGATCGTAATGAGGAAAATTCGCGCCAGAACCTACACCGATCTCAAGAACTTGCCCTTCAGCAAGAGGGATGATTTGTTTGCGAATATCTTTGATGGGTCGTGGATCACCCAGCAAATCCACGAGACGGGGATAGATATGATTTCTGTAGAAATATGTTGCCATTTCATATCGTCTAGAATTTTCAATTATATTAGACATCCAACTTCGGAGGCTTTGTACTTTTCATTCGTGTGAGCAGTGCCGTCATGAAGCCTAGTGTGGTGAATACAGCCAACACAATTTTGGTCACATCCACAATCGGCTCCACGCGTACGCCCGTTGGCGATATAACGATGGCGGCAACCGGGCGTGCCAACACACGCCCACCCCCGCCGCCCCCACCACCACTGCCTGCATTTACATCCTCGGCAGCATCTTGAGAGCCACCTCCCGCGCCTAAACCAAAACCCATTATGCTTAAGACCTCAGCTGTCGGAATAACGGTGTTTTCATTTTGGCTCACAGGCGGGCCGTAAACGGCTTCCACATTCGCAGCACTTAGAAATTTATCCAGGGTCGTCTGCATTGTATTCAAGGCCAGGTTGGGATCAAACGATGTAGTTGCTTGTGATTTTGGATTTGACATGGCGGTCATAAGCGTACCTCCTTTCAGGATTCAACTTTCTTGGGTCTAAATAATATCAACAGGAACATACTTGCTAAACAGAGTCCGGCGAGTATCAAAACTGTAATCCTGGTCAAATCTGGGATAGGCAGCATTTGTTCTTGACCATCCGAAGTGCGTACTAACACCGCCACTGGCCGATTCCAGATTAGGCCCCCAATTACTACAGGGAGTCGAAACTGAATAACTTGCGTGCGGACGCGTATTTCGGTATTTTTGACCGTTATCGATTGACCAGTAAGCGTTTCAACGCGAAGTAATGAGTTTGACATAGTACAAGTTTATCCGTGCAATAGCAGCCTACATTTCTCTATGCAAATGCATTCACTATCTTCTAATCCTCGCTCTTCCTTGAGACCACCAACCATACTTCCATTTCTCCCTTGCCCTTTATATTCACCGTGCCGCGTGGCTCACACACAAATTCATCTTTGATCAACTCATAAGTAGTTTGCGTAATTTGCACAGCACCGCCGAGACCATGTGACTCCATTCGGCTGGCGATGTTCACCGCGTCGCCCCATACATCGTATACAAATTTGCGCCGACCGATCACGCCCGCGATCATCGATCCTGAGTTGATGCCGATTCGAAAACTCACGCACTGACCATTGCGAAACGTGTGTGTGGACATGTAATCGCGCATTTCAAGTGCCATGCAAACCAGTGCCTGAGCATGATCCGGGCGGCCGCGCGGCACACCAGAAGCAACCATGTAACTATCGCCAATTGTTCGAATCTTTTCCACGCCGTATTTATCCAACAGCGAGTCAAAAAAAGAGAAGACTTCGTTGAGTAGTTCGACCATTTCCACGGGGGGCAACTGCGCCGAAAGCGGAGTGAACCCTACCATGTCGGCGAATAAGACGCTGGCCTCATTATAATGATCGGCAATTGTGCGGCTCTCATTTTTTAGTATGGCGGCAATTTCTTTGGGCAAAATGTTCAGTAACAGCGTCTCAGATTTCTGTTGAAATATATTCTTCTGCCCAACGAAATAAAAAACCATCAGGAAAACGAGCGAGCCAACCCCGATGAGGTTAATGACAAAGAAAAAATTCACTAATTCCGGCGACAGATTGTTGGAGAAACGCACATAGGGCTGTAAAAATCCGCTCAACACAACGAGGCTGACAAAAGCCAGAAACCAGCGCGGTGCCTGATGGGGTTCATCGAAGAGCATCGCGCCCATAGGACAGATCAGCGCCCATAGGACAACCGAACTCCCATTAACGAATCCGCCAAGTGCTATCATTAGCAAAAAGGGAAGCAGTAAAATCAGTGTGAGTTGGCTGAAACGGAAAAATCGGTATTGGTGAGTTCGCCAAAAGTGGATGATACTGAGCAGTGAACCGACGCCATAAGATAGCGGAATTGCCCCAGCTAATGGTTCGTTGAAGAAGATATACATCAAGCCCCATGCGACTCCGGCAAACATGAAGGGAACAGCACACACCACTAGCAACGATTTTTGCAATCGGATATCATCGTCGTCAGTTGGGTCCAAACCAATTTGGGCTATAAATGGAAGCACCCGCTGAATAAAATCCTGGATCAAGTAGTCGCCTCTTTCATACGAGTACTCCTAATATCTGCGGCAATAGCAGTAAATGAATTTCTGCTCCGTTCCAAAGGGAGTCTGGTGTGTTTCGCGTGCACTGTCCACCACTTCGAAATCCTCTCCAAATTCACTGTGCAGGCTTTCCGGGCTATATCTCACAACTTCCAGTCCGCTGCAACGATCTGGCCCATCGGGGGCAAAAGTCGCGACGATCACATGCCCACCCTTTCGAACTGCATGCAGCACAGTATCTATATAGCGCTGGCGGTCAGCGGGTTGCGTCAGGAAGTGGAACACTGCACGGTCATGCCATACGTCATAAGCCTGATGGGGCAAGTCTGCCTGTGTAATATCGGCCTCAATCCAGTTCACATCCATAGCTTTTGTGCCAAGTCTTTGGCGAGCAAGTTGCAGTGCTGCTCCTGAGACGTCCAGGACACTGATGTGTTGGAAACCATCTGCAATCAGATCGTCCACCAAATTTGAGGCACCGCCCCCAACATCAATGACATGTTCTGTTTTTCGAATACCGGTATTCTGAATGTACTGCAGTGAAAATTTTGCATGCTCCTGATACCAACTGACCTGAGTTGGTGTTTTTGTTTCGTATATATGCTCCCAATGTGTTTTTGTGTTCATATCGGTTCCTCCCTGAGATTTTACCTGAAAAGGAGACAGTTACCCGCCAGTGTATGCCTCCTAAAAGTGCAGTGCCCAGGTGCGTGCCGCTCTTTTATTTTCTGGCAAAAATGGTGGTTGAATCGACGGCGAGGATTAAGTGAATCATCGGGCAGGATTGACTCAAACCTCGGTGAGGTTTCACCCAATCGACGCCGATGATGGAGGAGGGTATGCAAAGCAAAGGAACAAAAAGAATGGCGTCAAAAATCAAGGCAATTGGGGCGTGTTGTCCCCGAGTCGAACAGGGCAACACCGTGCAACGCCCAGAATTGATCCGTGCGCTCTCACGCTCCACAGGTTTAGTGGAAGGCTCAATTGATCAAGTCATCAAGGAACTGCGCGATCAGATCATCGAGTTCAACCGCGCCGGTCGCGCCGTCAAGGTGGAAGGACTGGGCACGTATGCGCCCAACATTTCCCTGGATGGCACGCTTGATCTGCAATACCGGGCAGACACCGCGTTCGGCAACGGCTTGAACATCCCCGGTATCTTCACTAGCCCGATCCTCAACTGTGAGCACAGCGGCAAGACCAGCGATGAGCTGGTGAGCATGTGGTACGCTGACAACCCCACAGACATGGTGAAGTAAGAACCAAGAAGAGCGAGACAATCATTGTCTCGCTCTTCTTTTTATGTAAATTCATAAACCAGAAGGTAGTGTTTCAGCGGTCTTGCCCTCCGGCAAGGACAAGCTCAGGGTAGCAATGCGAAAACGGTCAACGTTCTCAACACGTATATGAAAACCGTTGATCTCCACCTCATCGCCAACAGATGCAATTCGGCCCAAAGCGTTGAGGACCAGGCCAGCCATCGTTTCAGCCTCATCAGAGCGAAAGCCAAAGCCAAAGAGTTCATTCACATCGTCTATTGTTACACGACCTGCCAATTGTATGCGACCATCTGGCCTCTTCAAAATTTCTGGTTCTGTTTCATCAGCTTCATCGGGCATATCTCCAAAAACCTGTTCGAGCAAGTCTGCCAACGCAACAAGCCCAGCCGTACCTCCGTATTCGTCTACAACAATGGCTATCTGCTGACGGCGTTTCTTGAACTCTGCAAGCAATTTATCCACCCTGAGGGTTTCAGGCACAAAAGCCGCCTCAAACACCAACGGCGTCAAATCCAGTATTTTCTCATCAGTGGGCTGGTTGCGATCCAGTGCGCCTTGACCGTTGTTCCCACCAGAAATGGCTGTCTTCCATTGCTCCAATTCCTGAGAAAGTTCCCGATAGTTCAGATGCTCCAGATCTTTAGTGTTGACGATTCCAATAACGTCATCCAACGAATCCTGATAGACCGGAATGCGAGTATGAGGGCGAGTTTGTAAAAAATCGGTTAATGCGCTGCGTGTGATTGCCGCCGGGAGAGCCTGCATTTCCAAACGCGGAACCATCACGGCGCGCGCGGTAGTGTCTGAAAACCGGACGACGCGATGTAAAATCTCGAACTCGGTTCGATTGATTTCACCGCCTTCGTGTGACTCTGTAAATAACATATCGAGTTCTTCAGGCGAATGCACCTGGCTGTGGCCCTCGGCGCGATGAAAGCCGATGAGACGTAAAAGGAAGTTACCTATGCCGTTCAACAGCCAGGTCAATGGCGAGAAGATGATGGCAAAGAACAACATGGGAC
>JAXIPJ010000446.1:0-2392 GCA_045402985.1 Anaerolineales bacterium | reverse complement strand
AAAAAGCGCATCGCATCAAATGAGGCTTCCTTGATGGCAGTGACCGTCGGGATCGTAATGAGTTTCTGCAAAGCCTCAGTCGTATACAGCACGCCTCCAAGGGCGGGCTGGAGTTGGAACAAGATCAGCGGCATATCCACTGCCTCAGCGATGGCTGCATGATAACGATAGGGGATTTCAGGGTTGAGAGGCTGCCCCAAAAATGCCGGGATGGGGAAGATGAGTAGCGCGTCGGCCCCCGCGGACTGGGCAGCGCGCGCGTTGATGACACCCTGCGCTGTAGATGGGCCCGCCACCCCGCCCACAACTCGACAGTTGCCGGATACTGCCTCGGCAACTGTCTCCAGCGTTTGGCGTTTTTCGTCGGCGGTGAGATGCGGACCTTCGCCTGTGTCCACGTTCACGGCTAAAGCTACCGGACCTTGATCCGCCAGCCACTGAGCATATCGTCGCAGTGCTGGCAAATCCAACTCAGCATCACTCGTCATGGGAGTCACGATCGCCGGGATAATTCCTCGCAGGTCAACGTCTTGCATCTTTACCTCGCTTCATCATAGTGAAATTGTCCTTCTCTCCGCAGCGGACTGATACATTGCCAACACCACAGCCAACACCTGCCGCGCGGCCTGTGCATTGATGGGCGCACATTCTCTCGATTGCACAGCCCGAGCAAAATCCTCCAGCGCCCGCTGATAAACGGGAACAGATCCCATAGGGATGGAATGCCACTTGTCTGCTGAGAGATCACCCCAATCTTTTTTCATATAGACCTGCATGGCATCGGAACCATAAGGGTCGGGCATTCGGAGCTGGCCCTGAGTGCCATAAATATAAAAACATTCTTCATGGTGCGCGCCACTGATATGCGCGCCAGCCAGGAGGCTGCCAACAGCGCCATTATTGAATCGCAGTGTTGCCGTTGCCATATCTTCCACTTCGACATTTGCCACCAGGGTTCCGATCTCAGCTGAGACGCTGGTAACGGTCAGGCCGGTCACATAACTAACTGCATCTAAAAGATGACTGGTATTCATCAGCACCACACCCCCGCCAGCCTGAGCTTTGAGTCCGCGCCACGGGTTGGCAGAACGCGCCGCATAACCAAACTGCCAATATGTAAGCGGCTTATCAATCAGAGTTTGGATGTGTACACCGATGATCTCACCAATGGCACCCGCCTGGATCAACTCACGCGCGGGCTCATGTGCGGGCGCATAGCGCATCTCATAGAAGACTCCCAATGTCAATTGACGTTCGCGTGCCAGCGCCATCAGCGCATCGACTTCCTCCAATGAGATTGCCAGCGGCTTTTCTGTGAGGGCGTGTTTGCTAGCTTGCAATGCCTGCTGGGTCAGTGACGCCAGAAGATAATGTGGCACGGCAATATAAGCGGCATCCACATTTGGGTTATTTAATAGTTCGTTGAAGCTTTCCATGACGGAAACTTGAAATCTCTGCCCGATATCGCGTGCCATATCCGGGTTCACATCGTAGACAACTGCCAGTTCCGTTAGAGGAGAATCAGCGATCGCCTCACAGACCGGAATGGAAGCAGTGCCGCATCCCACAATGCCAAAGCGGACTGGTTTCGTTTCAGGCATAGCCATGCCTGTTCTGTAAAACTTCTTCACCATCCAGCCTGCCAATCAAAAATGGATCCGTATGTTGCACTTGCGTCTTCGTTGTAAAGGCAGCCATGAATCCATGTGCCTTAAGTATTTGAGGTGCATCTTCAGCCAGTCCGCCATACGGAAAAGCAAAAGCCCAGGGTCCTGATTCGATCTTCTGCAATAATTCTGCAGATGCTTTTATCTCCGTTGTCCGCGCTTCGGCATCGATCCAGTCAAACCAGGGATGACTGTGACTATGGCCACCGAAGTGCATGCCGCCAGCAGTCATTTCGCGCATTTGCTCCAAATTGAGGTAGTAGTTCCTGGCAGTCTCATCCTCCGAACCGACTTGTGTTTCGAATAAATTTCCAAGTAGCGGATCCACTTCTCCGGATAAGTCACGTTGTAGAACAGCCTTAAGCAGGTTGATCTGTGCATCTTCTGTGGTGGAAGGATATTTAAGTTGATAACCTTTCTCGGCTTCCGTAAAACGTTGGCGTTGAGCAGAGTTCAACTTCTCCCAAATTTCCTCCCGCAATCCAGTGATCCCAAGCCTGGCAAGTAAAAAATGGATTTTATGAGCAAGAACCAGGCCATCCGTATCGATGCGGTTCAGAACAAAAAACAAGCCAGAGAGATTCCGCTTGTGCAGGATCCTGAACACATTCACATAGTGATCGCGTACGCCGTCGTCAAATGTCAGCAGGCAAGCTGAGTCTGGAAGCGGCTTCTGCTCCTGTAAAGCTGCTCGCAGATCAAGCCAGCTGATAAAGGTATGCTGC
>JAXIPJ010000448.1:0-15497 GCA_045402985.1 Anaerolineales bacterium | reverse complement strand
TCAATAAGAAGCTGACCATACTGTTTCTTAAACTCTGTTTTTACTCTCTCAGTGAAATGATTGCGCCAATCTCCAGCAACCCCCTTGCGCAAATGGGCATTTAAGTCCTCCACCCCGCGCTTGCGCCCAGCGGCCGCTTCAAATATATTGTAGCGGACGATGTCCTGCAGACGCTCGTGGCTGACATTGATCTGGCAGTAATCGACTAACTGCTCAAAGAAAGCATATTCATGGTCCAGAATATCTTCATAGCGTAATACCAACACGTCTGGTGCATCGATCCACGAAGCCTGTATTCTGGCACTAACCGGCAACACCTTGTGCATCAAATACAATAGCCCGTTTTCGACGTTTTCACTGTCCAACTTTTGCCTCAACCGAACTAAACGATCTACAACGATCTCGTGACTTTTTTTTGTACTGAAGTAAAACGAGATTAAGGTATCTCTCAGATCGCGCATCACGAAAAAAGAGCGACAGGGACTCTTTCCTTTTCCATAATTCCACCAGTTGCCTAGAAGCCTGCGTGGATAAAAAAAGGTCCAACCTTCGGCTCGCCATAAAAAGCCGTAAACAATTTGCTGAAAACGGTCGTGGGTCAAATATATTGTTCCATAGATATTGCCGCGCCTTAGTGGGTCCACGTAAAAGCTGGGCATCCCATAGCCTCGCATTGCGCGCGGATCGGCAATTTGCCATGGCACAAAGCGAGCCGGGGCGCTTTGTTTTAGGATCTCCGCCACCCACTGGGAACCAGCCTTCCAATGTGTGATGTGAAAAACAGTTGGGGGTCTACTTGTCATTTCATATTCTTACTGGGCGCTCTAGTGCTAGTCTTAATCCTGGGTCTCCTCCCGGCAAGTAAATCCATTCCAAAGTTTGCTCGCCTGGCAGAGCAGTTGTATATTGTTACCAATCCAAATCTTTTTCATAACTGGTATCAATTAAGAGTTTACCATATTGCATTTTAAATTCTGTTTTCACTCTTTCGGTGAAATAATTGCGCCAATCACCGGCAATACCCTTTCGCAAATGAGCATTCACATTCTCCACCCCGCGCTTGCGCCCCGCAGCAGATTCAAATACGTTGTAACTGACGATATCCCTCAGGCGATCGCGGCTGACATTAATCTTGCAATAATCCATTAAGTGCTCAAAGAAGGCATCTTCATGGTCTAGGATATCTTCATAACGCAACACCAACACATCCTGCACCCCAATCCAGGATGTCTGTATTGCAGCGCTTTCTGGCAACACTTCATCCAGCAAGTAGATTAGCCCATCTTCCTCGTTCAAACTGTCCAGCATCTGTCGTATACGAGCTAAACGGTCTACTACGATTTGATGACTATATTTGGTGCTAAAGTAAAGAGAGATCAAAGTATCTCTCAAATCGCGCATCACGACAAAGGAACGAATCGGGTTGCGTCTCAGACTAAAATTTAGCCAGTTGATGATGGCCCTAAATGGGCTTCCCTCTCTGGATCGACCAACAAAACCAAAAACAATATTTTGAAATCGCCTGCTACTGAGATAGACCGTTCCATAAACCTTGCCGGGCACTAAAGGCTTTGAGTAAAAATTAGGGATCCCAAGGCCCGCATTCGCATGTGCATCAGCAATTTCCCATCCCACAAACCGTTCCGGAGCGCTTTGTTTCAGGATCTCGGCCACCCACTGGGAACCGGCCTTCCAATGCGTAATATGAAAAATGGTTGGTATCTTTGTCATTTCATAGCTGCCAGATATGGAGTATGTAACTCTAAATCAATCCTTTTCCATGTCTAATGTTGAGCAATGTCCGTGCCCAAATCATGATTCGGCTCCGAATAGCCAAAGTGGGTCATCATCTTGCGGTGAGTGTCCCATAATAATTTTAGCTGGTCCTTGGAATAATTTTTTTCCCATCCGCCTGCTTTGCCTTCACGTGTCAGCATGGGTCTTAATTCATGATAAAAACCAAACGATCGTAATTCTGCAGAGGCGACGTTCAAATCCAGAAAAGACTGAAGTTTCTCACAAAACTCGATCTCCCTTCCAAAAAGATCTTCATAACGCATTGATAAGTACCGGGGTTCCAATTTTATGGCAGCTTCCGCCCAATCAAGGTGATACTGACTCCAACTGCCATAATCAGCGTCGCTCTGAATCAAACTGGTCAAATCCACATCCTGTTTCTTCATCAGGTCTCTCTTGAAATTGTAGTAGGACCACAGGCACGCTCCTGGGTTGCGAATAATCTGTATGACATACTCTCCCTCCAGATACTCTGAATTAGGATATAAGTGAGTTTTTAGAAAATAGGATTCCTGGTCATTTGAAAGAATGGTTCTTATCTCCGTTTTCTCTAAAAGACCCAGGAAGCCTGGAAGGATACCTTTATGCAGTTTTTTTTCAGCAGGAGATTTATAACCCACCATCCAACGGAATAATTCACCATATTTTTTACGATCACTGTCGTCCAAATCATATACATCGATGTCGTAATA
Organism: Anaerolineales bacterium; assembly: GCA_045402985.1. GTDB lineage: Bacteria > Chloroflexota > Anaerolineae > Anaerolineales > Villigracilaceae > Defluviilinea. Next base: position 13,008 of record JAXIPJ010000448.1, on the reverse strand, counting down.
GTCCTTGTTGAACTTCGTCCATTGCGCAAGCATATTGGGATTGTTTGCACCTTCGTGTAAGTTTGTTGTCAATCGCTTGAATTGATTGGCGAGCAAATTTTGCAGCCAAAAATTACCACTGCGCGGGTAGGATGCAATGTAAACAATCATGTAATGTTCCTCAACTTCTTCTGATTAAAGCCAACATGGACCAAATGATCTATTTTCATTTTGTTTTCAAGGAACTCGCTTTCCTCATCTTTACAAATATTTCATTTGTTTGAAAGCGTGATCGGTAGCGCGGGGACAATCTCATTTAGCTTGAGCACATTCACATAAACCCGCCATCTGCCGCTGGAACTATCCTGCACGGAAACTAACTTCCAGCCTTCCTGCTCCGGGTTGGCAAGAAATGTTTGCACAGCCGGATTGCTTCCATAGCTAGTCCAAAAATTTTCATCCACAACCAATGCCACGATTGGAACAGGCTGGCGATCTAGAATTTCGCTGAATGATGTTTCGTCAGTCATGTCTTCTAATATACCGTAACCATATCCAATGCATCCACTTTGAATACTTTTTGTAAAATAGTTACATAGTTGCTGGGAATATCCTCTGTTTCTCATCACCAACGCGGTTCCGGGAATACCTATGAACTGCGCCGATGGAGCTAATCTCCTGTAAAGGTTAAACAGAGGTCGTTCTCCAGTTGAGTAGTAAGATGGTACGAAGATGAGAAGAACAATCATAACAGCAGAAATCAGGCGCGAAAAATGGCGATACATTGAGAGACGCTGCATCAGCATAACCAAACACATCCCCAGAAGCGCCATTAATGACAGCGTCAGTAGGAACATGTATGAAGGCCGCGGGCGCTGCATTGGAATGACAACCACCATCACGGCAGACAGGCAAAATAACATAACCCATCCCCAGATACGATCCTTTAGCCATGCAGACCACCAGTAATGTCTTTCCATATAGAGCTTCAGCATGCCGAGAAGGAATAAACCAAGGGCCAGTAGGCTGGGGACCAGCACGATTTGCCTATCGAGCAGAGCAGGAGCGTAATCCGGGTTGTAATGCTCTGAGGTGGCATTGAATAGAGCAACCTGAAGTCCCGCGGGTAAAAGGCGAATATTCCACAAAAAATGCCCTAACATAGCTCGGGGATTGGATTGGATAGCTTCAGTCATGGATGGTTCAGGCTTACCAAAAACTTGAGGCATCAACTCCTGACACTCTGTCCAGGGACTTTTTTCCCAATCAGGATGCCGTTGTTGATATCCAAAAGCGTAAATCTGGCATACATTCCTTGTATGTTTCCTACTCAGCTCCTCGGGTCTAGGTTTTACCAATGTACGCCAATTGAAAAAACTAATGCTCAGGATAGCAATTAGAATTGGTAATCCATAAGCTAAAATATATATCTTTAAATCTTTTCCACGATCCAGCCTGATCTGACGTGTTTCCCATACTAGGCAGAAAAGCACCCACAAACATAAGGCGATAATGATTTCATTACGAACAAGAATCATGTTAGCCAGTAAGATGCCAAGAGCAGCTCCACGCGTCCATATTCCCGGCCAAAAAAGCACGAGCAGCGTGGCCGTCAGCGGCAGAAGAACTGCAAACAGATGGACTTCATATAAGGAATCAAAATTGATGGGCAAAATCACCCACCAGGCGGTAACCAGCCAGGCAATGCCTGCTGGTAACAGCCGCCGCATCAAGGCAAGAACCATGATCGCAAGCGCAAACACGATCACGAATCTGTGAAGGAGCGTCGCCCAATAAGCATCCGAAACAAATCTGAGCAGGGTACCGTAAAAAGCCGTATACAGGGGTGACCAATGGATCTTGACAGAAAACTCCTGCGCCCATCCATATGCGGACAGAAAGTAAGAGGATGTGTCGCCAGAAGTTAGATCCCGATGTTGCCAGGCCCCCCAGACCCTCTTAAGTTGTAGGAGGAGAATAGTTAAATATGCAAACCACGCAGTCTCCCCCCAGCATTGCAAGGTTTCCCAGATGTTTGAAAAGAAACCCACTGTCAACAACGACCGCGAGTTATTAGCTGAATCGATGCTTTTCATTTGTCAGTATTTCTCCTCGCAGAAGCCACAAAGACGCATTGATATCCCAGCAAGCCGGGCAGGAACCAGGTGAGTACATTTAAGATTTGGGCCATGGCGCGCATCAAGGGAGTATGCGCGGAGAGTCCCAGGGCAAGCTCGACAGGCATAATACTCATCAAGGACTGTTGAATTTCAAACCCACTCTCTTCCAGCAGGCGTTTCGCAGTGTGCCTTGTGAAGAAGCGAACGTGCGTTTTATCCAAAATACCTCGCTCTGCATATTGAAAACGCCCAAAAAGCAGCGAAAGCCGTATAGTAATGTTGGCAATATTAGGGACCGAGACCAATAGCTGGCCGTTCGATTTCAATACCTTGGAGCAATTTTTCAAAAGAAGTTCTGGATTACGCAGATGTTCAAGTACATCCTGAAGAAGGACCTTATCAAACCGCTGACCTTCCAGCTGTTTGATCACCGGTTCGAGTCCCTTATCAAGATCAGACTGGATATATTTCAATAAAGAAGACCCTTGTTTTACCTCAGGCAATATATCGATCCCTATCACCCGATTCCCGGCATGTGCGAGGCGTTCTGCAAAAAAGCCTTCACCGCATCCAATATCCAGTATGTCATGATTGCTGCCCGCCAGCCGTTCGAAATGATAATGGCTCGAAAACTTGCTATCCTTGAGCGGGTAATGGATAAAGTACTCGGCAAACTCGGGATATTTGGTGTTGCCTGAAAGCGTGCGTTTGTAATGGATGACAGACCAGAACACATCCCTGGCATATTTCATGCCATTGACATAGGAGATTTCACCTCCATAGTAGGTTGGGATGGGGATTTCCTTAATGCTAAAACCCTGGTGATGAAGCTTGATGATGATTTCAGTGTCAAAGTGAAATTCATCCGTCATTTCAGACATATTGATCTTTTTAAGTGCATCCAGGCTGTAGGCTCGATAACCGCTGTGAAATTCGGTAAGCCGCATGCCAAGCATTTTATTTTCAAAGAAAGTTAATATCTTGTTGCCCACAAATTTATACAGAGGCATGCCGCCTTTAAGTGGGCCGCCATGATCTGGCATCATTCTGGAACCAAATACGGCATCTACCTCCTCTTGCACTAGCGGCATATACATATCTTCCAAAATTTCAGGGGCGTACTGGCCATCGCCATGCAACAGGATGACGATATCAAATCCCTTGTCCATAAAATACAGATAGCCTTGTTTTTGGTTGCCGCCATACCCTAAATTTACATCATTTCTGATCACTGTCAGTTTTTCCAGGCCGGATATGGCTTTAAAACCCAGGCCCAGTTCAAAAGTGTCATCTTTGCTGGCATCGTCAAAGACAGCCACCTCTTCCACCATATTCCATACCACCTTAGGAATACGCCTGAGCACTTTTGCCAGGGTGTTGACCGCATTATAGGCAACCACCAGGATGCCAATTCGCTTATTGGGGAGATTCGCATCCCGCGTTTGTCTTATGGATGGGATTGAGTATGGAGCAGTCATTCTACTTGTTTTCCTTATCTTCCGATGGTGCTCTGAGTTGTCTGGGATAATTTTGAGATCTCGGCCAGAATCCACAATGAGAACTGAGATTTGATACTTCTCGTCCCGCGACATCATATTCTAGCACGCAAATTGAGGCATTTTGTCGTGGAATTGTGGAACGGGCAAAGTAATATGCACAGGCCACCTAGTATCATCCAGAGCATGGACACCAACTCGTTTCTCGAATATTTGTAGATTGGAAGCGTTCGCTCGCGTATATGACGCAACTTTTTACCCAAAGACCTGATCTGCGGAGTAGCAGGCCAAGTTATGAGTGGTTTGCGAAAGGAATATTGTTATAGTAGGAACTAAACAACAGACAGGTAAAATTACCTGCCTGTTGTTTAGTTCCTGTGGATTAAGATGGTAGCAATTTACTTATGAAGTATCACGGAGCCGCAATGACTAAGTGAGTGATCATGCCGACGTCGTCGAGAGAAGTGAACCAGTAGTCGGTGGTCATTTGATTGTCTGCAACGCCCAGGATCTCGTTAAAACTACTCAGGTATTTGGAACGCTCGCTGGTGAAGATGTCGACGCCATTGGTGCTGACCACACGCACAGGTCCAGCATTGATGTTGTAGCGGGGGAAGATGCGCTGTCCAGGAGCAATGGAATAGGGGGTGAAGTTCTTCTTCACGCCACCGATGTACACATCCACCTGAGCGGTGAGGGTGGCATGTGGGTTGCCAACCACAAGGAAGGTGATCATGCCTGCGTCGTCGTAGGAGGTGAACCAGAATTCAGTGTGGACTTGATTGCCAGGATAACCCAGGACTTCATTGAAACTCTCGCCAAACTTGGTTCGTTCGCTGGTGAAGATGTCGACGCCATTGGTGCTGACCACACGCACAGGTCCAGCATTGATGTTGTAGCGGGGGAAGATGCGCTGTCCCGGAGCAATGGAGTAGGGAACGGTGTTCTTCTTCACGCCAGCAATGTATACATCGACCAAGGCGGTATTCGAAGGATGCGGGTTGCCGATCACCAGGTGAGTGATCATGCCGAGGTCATCGTAGGAGGTGAACCAGAATTCGGTGTGGACTTGATTGCCAGGATAACCCATGACTTCATTGAAGGTGTTGCCAAATTTTGAACGCTCGCTAGTGAAGATATCGACGCCATTGGTGCTGACCACATGTACAGGTCCAGCATTGATGCCGTAGCGATGGAAGATGCGCTGTCCCGGAGCGATGGAGTAGGGGCTGGTGTTCTTCTTCACGCCAGCGATGTATACATCGACCAGGGCGGTATTCGAAGGATGCGGGTTGCCGATCACCAGGTGAGTGATCATGCCGAGGTCATCGTAGGAAGTGAACCAGTAATCTGTCGTCAGTTGATTACCAGGATAGCCCACGATCGAGTTGAAGCTGCTGCCGAAGATCGCACGTTGACTGCTAAAGATCGGCAGGCTGTTGGTGTTGACCACATGCACAGGTCCGCCATTGATCCCATAGCGGTCGAAAGTAGTCTGCCCTGCTGGAATGTAGTACTTGCCTTTTAAGACTCCACCGATGGTGACATCCGTGTTGGAATAATTTACATGGAACTGTAAACTACCCCCGCTTTGTGCATTCAATTCAGAACCGGGCTTTAGGGAAGTTGCCAAAGATTCACCCTGAACGCCATTGTATTCTGCAATTTCAATGTAATAGGTGGTTCCTCCAGTAACGTTAAGACGCATCTCGGACTGCAGTCCGTAGAAATTATCATCGTCGCAGCCTGCCAGCACGAGGCTACCGCTGGTGCCGGTCCATGCGGCTATATAGGTATCATAACTCGATCCGATCGTATTCAGGAAAATAGTTTCGTTTGTGGCTGGCGTGTATTGATACCAGACTGTTGACAGCCCTTTCGCGAGGAATTTACCATCGCAAAGTACATTGACCTGGGGGTCATTCACTTCAACAGTGGCTTCCAGTGTGCTGATCGAATTTGAATAAGGGATGGAGCCGATGCCGATTACAGTTGGCGAAGCAAAGTTATCATTTGAGGGCGGTGCGGCATAGGCGATGCGTGTACTACCTGGGCCAAAGTTAACGAGCAATATTGCCAGCAGCAGAGTGATCTGCAAACCTCTTTTAAATGGCTTTGAAAACAGTAAATAGTTCATAGCTTCCTCCGGTCTTTCAGTAAACAATAAGGTGGGTTGTGAAAAAAGGTGACTTGTCGCGATGTCGCGGCGACCAACCTATCAGGGAATAATTATATCCCTGCCTTCCAGATTGGAACGGTATTAAGATACTTACAGTTAACAAAGTAGTTAGTTTTTGCGGCCCGTTATCCGCTATCAACCAGGATAACGCCTGTTCGACCGGTTCCTGGCAAGGAGGATGAGGATAAGAATGCCCAGCAGGAACAGGATCACGCCGCAATAAAAATATGGCGATTGAAAATCCAGTTCGCGTCCCTGTGCGCTCAGTTCGGGAGTAATGGTGACAACTTGTGGGGCTGCCCCTGCTGGAAGCTCTGATGGGGTAATGGCGGGGGTGGCGGATAAAGTGTCGGTAACGGGAGCCGCTGTAAGCGTCGGAAGAAGCGTTTGAGTCGAGATGGGAGTGAGGGACGCGAAAAATTGAACTTGTCCACCTGGCTGCGCTGGCTGATTCGGAATCCCTGAACTGGTTGCCTGAGGCGTGGTAGGGATCGCGAGTCGGATAGCTGCGTCCATTTGAATTAAGCCGGCGCCAGTGTAAATATCCGCGCCCGGCGGCGAAATATCCAGGGCGGTGGTCTCGAGTTGGCTTCGCACGGTGGCTGCACTGTTACTGTAACCAAACAGCACCGCCGCCAACCCACTGACGTAGGGTGCCGCCATCGATGTGCCGCTCTGTGTGCTATATCCTCCTGGCCACAGGCTAAGAATGCTGGCACCGGGCGCAGCTACATCAATTTCCGCGCCATAATTCGAAAAGGATGCATACTGGTTGCTGACATCTGTGGCCCCCACCGCCATCACTTCAGAAAACTGGGCCGGGTATAACACAAAATTCATACCCGCATTGCCGCTCGCGGCCACCATCAGCACGCCGTTGCCCGCTGCATAAGTAACAGCGTCCTGCATAATTTGCGAATAGCTTGAGCCACCAAGGCTCATGTTGACGATCTGTGCGCCGTGATCTGCTGCCCATACCAAAGCTGCAGCCACATTTGAAAAGCTGCCGCCGCCTGTTGAATTAAGTACCTTTAAAGGCAGAATGCGCGCACCCCACGAAACCCCGGCAATGCCCAAGCCATTATTGCCCCAAGCCGCCGCAATACCCGCCACATGCGTGCCGTGGCCATAGTCATCCTGAGGAAAATTGTCATTATTGACGAAATCATAACCTTGTACGATCTTTCCCGCCAATTCAAGATGACCCAAATCCACGCCGCTATCGAGAATGGCAATCGTAACTGCGGGGGAACCAGTCGAAAGGTCCCAGCCTTGCGGCGCTCGTATCGCTGCTAGTCCATATTGGCTTGAGAAGGATGGGTCGTTTGGGATCGTATCGACGGCCTGCACTGGATAATCAGGTTCCACATAGCCCACCCCCGAGATGTTTCTCAGCTCCACGAGTCTTTCATCGAAATTACCATCCGGCACATCCATAATGAAAACACCCAACTTTGCGAGTTGACTGTTTGCAGTGACACGCCCAAAAACTTCCATACGCGCCATCACATTCTCCAAACGCGCGTTGGATGAAATTTTGACCAGGATACGCCTCGTCGACTCGAGATTGTATTGTGGAGCCGTGGACGTAACCCCCGCTTCTGTTTCAACGGGTGTGGCGGTTTCTGTAATATCAGCATTCCCGGTGCTGACTGGTGACTCTGTGGCTGATGGTATGTCAGTGGAGGTTTGTTGCTGTGCATGTCCCGCTTGAACTGGCAAAAACAAAGCTGTTGCCAAAGACAATAACAGATAAAAGATGATAACTTTATGTTTCGCACGCATTATGGCAATTGTACTACCGCATCATAGCCAGTTTTAGCACGCCGTCCCAAGCCGGCAGTTGCAAGCCAAATGTCTCTTCAAAGTGGGTACAGTCCAATGCTGAGAAAAGAGGGCGTACCGCAGGTGCGGGAAAATCTTCACTCGCGGCAGGCTCAAGATTTCGAACAATTTGTTCGCTCCGATTCGGATCGTTGGCAAGGATCTGCTTTGCCCATTCATAACGGGATGTATATCCACTACCCGCCAGATGATAGACGCCGCGTCTTTCACGAACGAACTCAAAAAGATTTACACTGTTTTGGGCGATCATAAGGCTCGTGATACCTGCCAACATCCGCGCCCATGTTGGACTGCTGATCTGGTCGCTGACAATTTTCAAGCTTTCGTTTTGGCGTGCCCATCCCAACACTTTGTTGACAAAACTATTTCCGCGCAGACTGTAAACCCAACTGGTCCGCAGGATCAACCAAGCCTCTCCAACCTGCTTAATATTTTCCTCGCCCATTAGCTTGCTTTCCCCATATATGTTTAATGGATGCGTCGGATCATTCTCTGTGTAAGGTATATCATTCTTACCATCAAACACATAATCTGTTGAATAATGGATAAAAACCGCCCCATATTTGCGAGCCGCCGCTGCCATCACTCCAGGCGACAGCGCGTTGATCTTCTTTGCCAGTTCCGCCTCTGTCTCAGCCCGGTCCACTTCGGTGTACGCTGAGGTATTAATGATCAGGTCGGGTTTCAGTTCGTCCAGGGTTTCTTTAACATTCTGGAGGTCGGAAACATCCACTTCATTGCGCCCCAAAGCAATAACTTCTCCCAAAACGGGAAGAATACGCTGGAATTCCCAGCCCAACTGTCCGTTCTTGCCGAAAAGGACAATTCTCATTTCGAAAGGTTATTCGAAAACTTCGGCTTCCAAAAGCGGTTTACCAGCTTCATCTTTGGGAGATAAAATGGGAAACTCATCCTGTAACGGCCAATTGATATTGATTGTAGGATCATTCCACGCAATCGTCCGTTCCCATTCAGGCAGATAGTAATCTGTGGATTTATAAAAAACTTCAGCTTCCGGGCCGGTGACATAGAATCCATGCGCGAAACCCACAGGCACCCATAAGATCTGTTTGTTTTCAGATGATAAATATGTACCGAACCACTTCCCAAAGGTGGGCGAGGATCTTCTTATATCCACAGCCACATCATATATTTCTCCGGCAATTACTCTTAGAAGCTTGCCCTGTGGCTGTTTAATCTGATAATGCAAACCCCGCAGAATGCCATGGCGGGATTTTGAGTGGTTATCCTGTACAAAATCCGCATCTATGCCAGCTTCGGCGTAGTGCCTTTTTTGAAAGCTTTCCAAAAAAAAGCCTCTTTCGTCTTCGAAAACTTTGGGCTGAATTAATAGAATATCCGAAATGGGCGTGGAAATTATTTTCAAATCATCTTCCCATATTTATTTTTTTACTGGCTGAGATTGACGATAAATGCCGACCACTTCTTTTGCGGGTCCCACGGTTTTGACCTCACCATGCTCCAACCAGACTGCCCGTGAGCATAACGTCGCGATTGTGTTCATATCATGCGCCACAAGCAGTGTGGAGGCGCCCTCATCTCTATATTTTGCCATACGTGTTTTACATTTGGTACGAAAAGCCTCATCTCCTACGGAAAGTATCTCATCCAGAATCAATATTTCTGGTTTCCAGGTTGTCGCTATCGAGAATCCCAACCGGGCAACCATGCCACTGGAATATGTTCTTAGGGGAGAGTCTATAAAAGCATCCAATTCGGCGAATTCGATGATCTCCGGCAAACGCGCTTCGAGCTCCCGCCGCGAATGACCTAAAAGCGTGCCATTTAAGAAGACATTCTCGCGCCCGGTAAGTTCGGGATGAAAGCCGGCTCCCAGTTCAAGCAGAGGCGAGACTCTGCCTCTTAAACGAACGCGGCCCTCCGTTGGAATTAATACACGCGAAATCACCTTGAGCAGGGTACTTTTGCCTGCCCCGTTGCGCCCGATAAGCCCAACGATCTCGCCTTCATTAACCTGCAGATCGACATTGTTTAATGCCCGAAATTCCTTGATTTTTACATTACGTTTAAGAAATTGGATCGCATATTCCTTAAATGTCCTGATGCTTACTTCCTGGGCGCGATATCTTACAGAAATATTCTCGAGTATGATGACGGGTTTCATATCAGATCAATACATTACGCAATATACGCAAAATCGTCCATTTGGCTTGAAAAATAGATCCATCCAACGAGCAGGGTTATGAGCGAAATAGCAGCGCCAATTAAGAGGATGCCCGGCAAAGGTAGAACGCCATCATAAATTGTGGTCCTAAACATGCTGATCATATAATACATTGGGTTTAGATACAACACCCAATTCCTATAGGCCGCAGGGATAATATCTGCCGGGTACAAAATGGGAGTTAGATACATCCAGGCTTGGATGATAATTTGGTACATCTCCTTTATATCCGGGAAATGTATCGCAAAAGCGGAAAGCACAAGACCCACCCCCAGCGAGAAAGCTGTTAAGCACAATATTGGGATGGGAATGAACAGAATTGCCCATGTTATAGGTCTTTGTACGATCAGCATAATTAGCAGGAGCGGAATTAAAGACAGGAGCAAATTAACCACTCCTGTGCCAACAGAAGATATCGAAAATGCTGTCAGTGGTAAATAGATTCGCCTAATCAGCGATCCACCCCATACGATCTGATGTATGGCCGCTGTTGTAGTTTGCGAGAAGAACGTCCATGCAACCAGGCCACTTAATAAATAGGCCGAATATCCTTTGACATGCCCAAATAATTGAGAAAATACGATGCTCATTACAATCATCATTCCCAGGGGCTGGAGCATTGTCCATAGGACACCAAGTATCGATCTCTTATAGCGGGCAACGATATCGCGGCGGACAAGTTGATAGATCAGATCGCGATATCTGATGATCGAGACAAGTTCCTCAAGGGCCGGGGATTTTCTCTTCTGACTATCGTACGTAAACTCCATTTCATTGATGGATTGGCTTTCTTCTGTAGATGAGTAATTTTCCATATAAGCTAGTTCCCGTCTCCCGACCCAATTGAATACGAACTTTTCGATCCTGCAAAACACGTACTCTTGGACGGGATTCGAATGTTATATGTTCGTTTCAGCATGGTCATGGACGGGCATATTATAGCCTCGTTTGATTGACTCTCCCCTCATGCTTCACTGCCTCTACTTTTGGCCCCTGCTCTAAAATATGCGTTGCAGCCTAAGACCTGACATGTCTCCGCGAAAGTCTAATGGACGCGCACCGATGTCCACGCGCAGTTTATGGTCAACAATGGCGCAGATGAGACATGTCAGGTCTCACCCACAATAACCAAAAAGACCAGGTTGAGAAGCCTGGTCTTTGATTTATATTACCAATAGCTAGATGTATAATCGCTAACATGAGTCTAAAGGCGGTAAATTTCATTGAATTCGTGGTGAAGTCGTAAAGCTATATGGAACAAAATTCAGCAAATGAGCAGGCAGTCGCGATTGACGGCAATTTTGCTAATTCTTATATCCCTTCCTTTTGACCTAAATATTATTTGGTCAATAACCAGAGCCGGATGGCTTTATTGGGGCTCAAGGTTTTTACTTAACCTTTTTGAAATTATCGCGGGTGTTTTGTTAGTGTTTTTCCCTAGGGCATTGCAGAGATGGTTTGAAACAAAAGTTGACAACCGAGTAGCTGTGCTTCTGATAATCTTGGGGGTATATTTTTTGAGAATAGGTTCCGAGAGTATTTACTTTCTAACCAAGCGGTGGTTTGAAGAATGTATAAACATTGTGGAATGTCTAAAGTATTACTAACTTCAAGAATATGATTTGCAATACTACCTCGCCAGCGAAATAAACACATCCTCCAGCGTCGCTTCCCCTGCAACGATATTCATTACATTCACGCCTTTCGCCTTCAACGCCCTCAACAAACCTTCTTTTTCTTTTCCTTTTTCCGTGATCGTCCTCAAATGATCGCCTGCCAAAGAAACGCGTAAAACACCTTCCACTTCAGGCAGCACCACCAGGCCATCCTGCAATGGTTCGGCGTACACTTCCCACACATCGCCAGAGATAATATTCTTTTTCAAATTCAGCGGCGTGTCCATCGCCAGCAATTTTCCATCGCGCATGATGGCGACGCGTTCGCAGTATTCGGCTTCGTCCATATAGTGCGTGGTGACGAGGATCGTCACGCCGCTTTCGGCGAGTTCATATATCAAGTCCCAAAAGGCGCGGCGCGCGGTCGGGTCCACGCCTGAGGTGGGTTCATCGAGGAACAACAACTTCGGTTCATGCACCAATGCGATACCCAACGCGAGTCGCTGACGCCAACCCGCGGAGAGAGTCCGCGTCAGCGTGGAGTCGTGCCCAGTCAGCCCGACCAATTCTAGGGTATGTTTGATGCGGGCTTTGTCGCGAATCCCATACACGCCGCCGTAAAACGTCAAATTTTCCAACACCGTCAGGTCATCATAGATCGCAAATTTCTGTGACATGTAGCCGGCGCGCTTGCGCACCTCTTCACTTTGTTTGAACGCGTCGAATCCCAGCACTGTCGCTTTGCCATCGCTCGGCTCCAGCAGACCCAGCAACATGCGGATCGTCGTCGTCTTGCCCGAACCGTTCGGGCCGAGATAACCGACCACTTCACCCGCGCCCACTTCAAAGTTGATGTGATCGACCGCCACGAAATCGCCGAAACGACGCGTGAGATCTTCGACCTTGATGACTGCTTCGTTCATTTGGACTCCGATAATGCAATGAAGACATCTTCTAGGACCGGATTCACGATACGGAGTTCATCCATGTGACCACCCTCGCTTCCTATCTTCGACTTGAGCCTGCTGATGACATCTTGAGCCTTGTTCTCCCCGACGCGGATGTGCAGTCTATCGCCAAACGCCTGCACATCTTCCACGTCTTCATCCTTGTGCGCCACGCGACGGAGAAGACCGATGGGCGAACCGCGCAACTCAAGGACGCGTCCGTTCAGCCGCGCCCGCAAATTGGATGGCGTATCTTCGGCGATGAGCTTTCCATCTTTCATGAACCCAACGCGATGACAACGTGAGGCTTCGTCCATGTAGGGCGTGGAGATGATGACGGAAACTCCGCCCTCACCCTGTCCCTCGGACATCCCTCTCCCAGCGGGAGAGGGAGATACTAACTTAATAACCAACTGCCAAAAGTCTTGTCTTGTGACAGGGTCAACGCCAGTGGTGGGTTCATCGAGCAGTAAAACTTTTGGGCGTGTGACCAATGCAGAGGCCAAGCCAAGTTTTTGTTTCATGCCGCCAGAGAGTTGCCCTGCGCGCCGATCTTTGAATTTTTCAAGCCCAACGAATTCGAGGATCTCATTACAGCGTGGCAGCCATTCATTAGATTT
>JAXIPJ010000149.1:0-5376 GCA_045402985.1 Anaerolineales bacterium | reverse complement strand
ATCGTATACGCTGTTTGCAGGGGATCTTCAACTGACGTAATTGAGCTTGCCAGTTCCTCAGGGAAGGAAGGGATCATCTGGGTGATCTGTTGGAATTGATCACGTGCGTTACGAGCCAGCGCGTCCATCTCAAGCCCGGCTTCCACCATTTCAGGTGCAAGTTCTATCCGTGCCTTGAGATAGGGTTCCTCTGACACAAACTCGCTCAGCCTGAAACGCGCCATGCCCTGCACCAGCAAACGGATGGTACCGTCCGGTGCGCGCAACAAACGATGGACAGTGGCAATCGTCCCAACGCGATAAAGATCCGCTGGACCCGGCGATTCAAGTTCCGGATTTATGGCGGCTACCAGACCAACAAGCTTGTCACCACCTACTACCTCATCCACCAACTTGATCGAGCGCGGCTGACCCACGGTCAACGGGACCGCAGTTTGCGGATAGACTACAACACCGCGCAGTGGAAGAATGGGAAGAACATCTGGATATTTGGTTGCATTCGATGTTTGAGAGGAACTGGACCCGGACGCATCCGAATCTTGTTTTAGAAAGCGTGAAAACATGGATGGCATCATCATCGACAAAAGTTCATTGTCGTCTTCGCCCATCCATTGAAAAAGCTCATTCAAGCCGGAGTGCCAGCGTGAAGCAGGCATAACTCTTATTCAACCTCTATTTGTTTTGCGTTTGCCCGGGGCAGATTTATCATTAAGAATCCATCTTTGTATTCAGCAATAGCTTTTTCCACATTTACGGGCGCAGGCATTTCAATGGCAATTTCGAATTTTCCTGACCTGATTTCCATTTGATAATACGCGCCCCGCTCATTAAGGTCTGATCGGTTCCCACTGATTATCAGAACATTATTCTCGATGGCCACTTCAAAATCTTCCTCACGCATCCCAGCGATCTCCACTTTTACAACAAAACCGTCTTCGGTTTCGTAGAGGTCTGTCGGCGGGGTCCAAACACTCGAACGTACCTGCCAACTAATGGTATGGAAAATCTCACGACGTGCTTCTACAATCGCAGGAAATGACTTACGAACGACAGTGGGCATGATATTTCTCCTTGGTCAAAATCTGGCTCTTGCAGGTGCAGCGCCCCTGGCGGGATTCGAACCCACAACAGACAGCTTAGAAGGCTGGCGCTCTGTCCATTGAGCTACAGGGGCAATCAGGGTAATTGTATTACGTCCTTGCAAAGAAGGCAAATCACTTTCCCGCCTCCCCGTTTTTAAGTTCAACTACTGGAAGGTTTTATACCCTTATAAACCCGCGCGCTTGCCAGTGTGCGTAAAATGATCTCAGGCGGACGATTAAGTTTCGCCCCAAGCTCACCTGAAGACAGTGGAACGTTGCCATTTGAGATAAAAAGGCGGAACACGGCTTCAACCAATGCAGTTTGATAGGTCAGAAAATCGGGTTGCTTCACGCAATGGGTCATCAATGCATTTTGAACGCCTTCGACAGGTTTCACCTCAGCCGTTTTTGGATCGATCCAATCGATCATTTCTCCTTCTTCCATATTTGCAAAAGCATCCTGATGTTCGGCACACAGCAGCGAACGCAGATATACATGCCAATCACGTTCGTTCTTCTTCCACCAGGCAAAATCAATATGAAAAGGAGTGTCGACCGTCGGCTTGACCAGGCTGAATCGTTTCGCTTCTGCCATTATTTCTCCGACTCGTTCAAACGGAAATGTAGATCGCCCACATGCGAAAATTCCGGTTTACTCGAAAGCAGCGCGAACAACGGCGCTGGCGGAACACGTCTGACAATATTTACAGCGGAATATAACTCCTGAGCATGGACATGGCCTTGCGGTGTCAACTTGGACATTTCACGGATCATATTCGCCACCAGCTTATCAAACGGGCGCTTCATTTCCTGCAGCCAGAGTTGATCCACTGCTTCGTAAGAGGGGATGGCGAACGCCATTCGGTCATTAAACTCCGCCGAAATGGACTGTTTCAACATGGCGAATACTACGACTCCATCCGCGCCGACGATAACCGTGCGAACCCAATCCTTGGTCGCACGGTAAGTCCGCGCTTCGATGATGACTTCACCAGGCTGCTCGCCTAGGCGGATGCGCACCAAACTACCGGGCATCAATTCATTTGCCTTATACCACTCACGCAGCCCATACACATATCCATGCTCGCGCACCACCCAGCCGGGCATCTTCTGTTTCGTTTTGCCATCCACCAGCGTAAAACGTACGCGCGGCGATTCATGTGCAGTTGGGAACAAAGGACGGATCCGCGCGGAGATCGGCAACGTCCCAGCTCGCAGATGTGGATAGATAAGCGCGAGCGTAACTTCCTTGACGTTAGCATTTGGGTCTGTCGTAATATCACTAAGTTCATCATCCAGCTGGGCTTCAAGAGCAAGCATTTGTGAACTAAGCAGAGTGCGGTCATGCTCAATAGGAACGTAATCGAGGAAGCGTGGTACTTCTCGAACCTCTTCAGGCTCAAGACGATGCAGACACCATAATACTTCACCGGCAGGCCCCACCTCATCAAAGCGCTTATCTTCCTGCAGGGCAAGGTTAAGCGAAAACTCTGCCAGTTTTGGATTCGACCCACCCGGCAGAGCCACATCTTTTAGCAAGGCGGATGTGGGGAGAGGTTCGCCTCCGGACATGTCCAGGACCGCCTCCGCTAAATTAAGATGCCCAACATTGACGTCGACCAATAGGGCGCGCGGGAACCAGCGACCAGCAATTCGTACGAGTTCTTCATCCTGTTGGAATGCAGCTTCGATATTCTTTTCGAGCGCGCGTCCATGGGTCCGCAAAATGGATTCAGTGTCGAATCCATCATCTTCAACGGGAGCCGGTTCATCGTTCAGAATATGATGCGAGAGATTGGATGCAAAGAGTCGCTCGGAGCCATCCTCCATCTCAACTGTCAGAACATCAAATTCGCCAATTTCAGGGTTGACGCCCGCGCGCGCGGCAGTCACCCTGCCATGTCGCCAATCCAATGCGGGGAAAATAATTTCGGCACCCACAAGATAAGATTCTTTTGGAAGGTAAGTCCGGCCTGCGGCCTCACGTCGCTGTTGGACCGCGAGACGCTCGGACCGAATACGCTCATTGATAAACACTATAACAAGCTCACGCGCTGTTAAGGGAGTTTCAAGATCAAATAAATAGCTGTGAAGATATTCAATGTCTTTTGGATTAATCTGGATATCTGTCCAGTAGCCTGTGGAAATAAGAGGGTCGCTTACCATTACCATGCCTTGGTGTAGTGTTGTGCACACGTTTTTAGCGTGGCGCAACTATTATACCTTACCTTGTAATGCACCCGCGTGTGAGATTATTCGGACGATTGAAAGATGTATAATCGCGCGCATGAGTCTGAATCTTATCCGGGCATTGCGCGTGGAATTTTCATCCCGTATTGCATTCGTTGGCGCGGGAGGAAAAACGACGGCGTTGTTTCAACTGGCGAGAGAACTGATCAATGAGAAAGCTATCACAACTGTGGTCGTTACTGGCACGTCACATCTTGGCGCCTGGCAAATTCCACTGGCTGATTTGCACATGGTTGCCGAATCGACTGCGACATTGGAAGAAAACAAGTACAGACTACAAGGCGTAGTTTTGGTAACAGGTGAACTAGATGGAGACCGAACAAAGCCGCTTAACGAAGAGATTCTTAATTGGCTGCATCAATATTGTGATAAGCATTCCATTCCCGTGCTCATCGAAGCGGATGGTTCGAGACAAAAGCCATTGAAAGCCTGGAGCGCGCACGAACCGCCCATCCCATCTTTTGTAGATCAGGTCGTGCAAGTCGTTGGGCTGACAGGTCTGCAGCAGCCATTAAATGATGATCATGTACATAGGCCTGAAATATTTTCAGATCGCAGTGGATTGACTATGGGCGAACGCGTCACCACGGATGCGTTGATATCTGTATTGAAACATCCAAAAGGCGGCTTGAAGAACATCCCAGCGCATGCACACAGAACGATATTGCTCAACCAGGCAGATACGCCTGAACTCCAAGCTATCGCACATGGATTGGTACAGCCATTGATATCTATTTTTCATTCAGTGATTATCTGCAGCCTCCAACAGGAAACAGTTTTTGCAGTGCATGAACCCGTTGCAGGGATCGTCCTTGCGGCAGGAGAATCTGCGCGCTTTGGCAATACCAAGCAATTATTGGATTGGAAAGGTGAGCCTTTCGTTCGAGCTGTTGCACTCACCGCGCTGGAAGCCGGCCTTTCACCGGTCATTGTTGTGACCGGCGCAAATGCAGAAAAAGTTGAGCCGGTGCTGGAGAATCTGAATGTGATAATAGTCAGAAATGAGGATTGGAAGAGCGGACAAGGAAGTTCGATCAAGGCGGGTGTATCTTCCCTCACCTCACCCCCTCCCGGCCTCCCCCAAATCCGACATGGAGATTTTGGCTTTCAAGAAATACCTAGTGTCGGATTTGGGGGAGGTGCCCGAAGGGCAGAGGCGGTAGGCGCAGCGGTCTTCCTGCTCACTGACCAGCCGCAGATCACAACCTCAATCCTGCGCGCTTTGGTGCAGAGACATGCAGAGAGTTTATCTCCTGTTGTGGCGCCGATGGTGACGGATCGGCGCGCGAATCCTGTTTTGTTTGACCGGGAGACGTTTGCTGATCTCCTGACACTTGAAGGAGATGTAGGCGGGCGGGCCATTTTCCATAAGCACCGCGTGGAATATTTGCCCTGGCATGATGAACGCCTGCTGCTGGATGTAGACACACCGGAAATGTATGCGCGCTTGATAGCAGACGATTCGTTATGATATCTGCGATCATTCTCGCAGCGGGAGAGTCCAAGCGGATGGGGCAGCCAAAAATGCTGATGCCATGGGGAAAGGTGACGGTGTTGGAGCATGTTGTTAGCGTGTTTCAAAAGGCGGGAGTTGAGGATGTCGTCGTTGTGCTAGGTGCAGAACGCGAGAGAATAGAAAGAATAGTTTCCCAGTATCCAATAAGATGCGTTCACAACGAAGATTACGCAGTCAGCGAAATGCTCTCATCGATTCAGTGCGGACTGAAAGCCATGACGCTCCAGACGCAGGCAACGCTGATCGGCCTGGGCGACCAGCCTCAGGTCCAGGAGGGAAGCGTGCGCTTGATCTGCGAAGCCTATCAGAATACAAGGTCTGAGCTAGTTGTGCCAAGTTTTCAAACCCGGCGCGGTCATCCCTGGCTGGTAGAACGTACCTTATGGAGCGAATTGCTGGATATGCGAGCAACGGAATCGCCGCGCGATTTCCTAAATCGGCA
Source organism: Anaerolineales bacterium (assembly GCA_045402985.1). Lineage (GTDB taxonomy): Bacteria > Chloroflexota > Anaerolineae > Anaerolineales > Villigracilaceae > Defluviilinea. The sequence continues at coordinate 86 of JAXIPJ010000149.1, read as the reverse complement.
CGCTGACAAAATCCATTATGTGGATACAAACACGGCTACCATTCTGGCAGATCTGGATACCCCTGAAGATTATTATTCAGCTCATT
>JAXIPJ010000282.1:0-7720 GCA_045402985.1 Anaerolineales bacterium | reverse complement strand
TACGCTGTGGATTTCCGCGGCGAATTGAAATGGCGGTTTCGCGCCAAACGGGCTATTACATCCTCAACCACAGGGGCGGGCCAGATGTTGTATTTCTCATCCATGGATGGGACGCTTTATTCCCTCGATTCTCGTAACGGCTGGGTGATCTGGCGTTTTCGTTTGGGCAAGGCCTCCATTAGCACGCCCTGTGTTATGGAGGATCTTGTGTTTGTGGGCGCCGCAGATGGCTTTATATATGCCGTGGAGGCAAAAAGTTCAAAGGAAGTGTGGCGCTTCCGTACTGAGCATCAGGTGAATGGTTCGCCAGTGGTTTATAAAGACTCGCTCTATTGCGGCTCTGTGGATGGCACTCTCTATTGTCTGGAGTATCGCACCGGACGTCTGCGCTGGAAATTTGGAACACAAGGGGCCATTACAGGTACGCCTCTGGTATATGATGATATTGTGTATATTGGCTCCACAGATCATCAGGTTTATGCCCTACTCGCCTGACAAGGAGTTATTTGTGAATAAATTATCTCGCTGGCTATCTGGTTTATTTGGTAATCAACAATCCTCTGCGTCAACCACACAGGAGATCGCAAATACTGCTCCTCTTACAGAACAACAGATCCAATCCATTGTCACCAACCAAAACCCGCGTTTTGATCTTCAACAATTGATCTCTGCTGGCGGGCAATCAGTAGGAAAGCAGCGCGATCTAAATGAAGATAGCCTGCTTGCCATGACAACGACGATGGCGGGCAATTCTGGCAATTTGCCATTTGGTCTTTATATTATTGCAGACGGCATGGGAGGCCATCAATTTGGTGAGGTGGCAAGCAATGCGGCCATCCGCACGGTGGCGGGATATGTGTTGCGTAAATTCCATCCCTATCTGTTCCATGTCAAGACGGATACGATGGACGAATCCTTTCAAGAGATCATGCAGGCGGCTGTCACCGATGCACAACGTGCCATTCAACGCGAGGCACCCGGCAGTGGTACCACCTTAACAGCCGCCCTGGTGGTTGGTCAGCAGATCACAGTTGCACATGTTGGGGATAGTCGCGCTTATTTTATCTATCCAGATGGGCGCATTGAACCCATCACGCGCGATCATTCGCTGGTGAAACGCCTGGAGGAATTGGGACATATCACCCCTGATGAAGCAGCGAACTATCCTCATCGTAATGTGCTGTATCGTGCGCTGGGTCAGGGCGAGATCCTCGACCCCGATATTTTTACGATCGGTTTTCCCCAACCTGGTTATTTAATGATCTGCAGTGACGGCTTGTGGGGAGTTGTGGCCGAGCAGGACCTTATAAAGTCCGTGATCGATGCTCCGAACCTTCAGCGCGCCTGCCAGAACCTTGTCAGTGCGGCGAATACGGCCGGAGGTCCTGATAATATCAGCGTGGTTCTTGTCCAGCTGATCGGGTGATCATGGCACCTCCACAGAAAGATTATTATGCCGTTTTGGGTGTAGCCCGCGATGCTTCGCAGGAGGAGATCAAGCAGGCTTATTTTGGTGCGGCACAAAAACTGCATCCTGATAAGAACAAGGCGGCGGGAGAAACTGAATTATTTCTTGAGGTACAACAGGCTTACGAAGCGCTTGCGAATCCCCAACGCCGCGCCCAATATGATGCAACCTTGCCGCCGGAAAAAAAGCTTGTCCTGCCATATCAGCATAGGATCTTTTGTAGCCGTCCGAGTTTGATGCACATGGATGAGCCACAAATGCTCTACGTAATGCTCGAACTCGAAACACCTGAAGAATCCCGCCAGACCGCAGCGCCGCCGCTCAACGTTTGCCTGGTACTGGATCGTTCCACCTCCATGCAAGGCGAGAAGATGGACGTTGTGAAAGCCTCTGCCATCCAGGTATTGCGTAATCTGAGACCACAGGATATCTTGAGTGTTGTAGCATTCAGCGATCGCGCGGAGGTGATCATACCGGCGTCCTATCAACAGGACCGTCCACGCTTGGAAGCGAAAGTTCAGATGATCCAGGCTTCCGGCGCGACGGAGATGTTTCAGGGACTTGAGTTGGGTGCCAAAGAGGTGACTAGAAGCCTTGACTCTAAACGTGTTAATCACATCATTTTGCTCACTGATGGTCATACTTATGGAGATGAAGAGCAATGTCTTGAGTTGAGTTCCAGGCTCGCGGAGCGCGGTATCGGTATTAGTTGCATGGGTATTGGCAAGGAATGGAACGATGTTTTTCTGGAGGTACTTTCAACCCGCACCGGAGGTAGCACAGCGTTCATTGCGCAGCCCAACGACATCAAACGGCTTTTGCTTGAGAAGTTCAATGCGCTCGCCCAGACCTTCGCAGAAGATATAACGCTTGAAGTTTCTCCCTCTGAAGGCGTGGATTTGGCTTATGCGTTTCGCCTGCAGCCGGACCCTTCTCCGATTGCACTTGACGGGCAGCTGCATCTTGGCTCAATATTACAAGATGCTTCCACTAGTGTGCTTTTTGAGTATATAATTCAGCCAGAAGCGGTAAAATCAGACTCGGTAACGATCCTAAATGGTATGCTGAAAGTGTCGATCGCTTCGCAGCCGTTTCCTGTTCCGCCTTTGGGCATTCGCCTTAAGCGTCCTGTATCAAGCTCGGCGGAGGTTGAACCGCCACCTCAGAAGATCGTTCAGGCGTTGTCGCGTCTTATGTTGTATCGTATGCAGGAACGGGCACGTCAAGAGATAGAGAACGGCAACATCGACACAGCTACACGTCAGCTTCAAACTCTCGCGTCCAACTTATTGGCGCAAGGCGAGCGCAGTCTGGCACAGACCATTCTGCTCGAAGTAAGTAATTTACAGCAAAAGAGTACCCTCTCAGAGGAGGGAAGCAAGAAGATCAAATATGGTACCCGTGCATTATTCCTAGAGTCTTCAAAGAAGGAGTTTGTCTCATGATCATTTGTACAAATTGCCAATATAAGAATGTGTCGGGTGCAGTTTTCTGCGCCGAGTGCGGCGCACAGCTGGATGGAGTAGAAACACTTGTCACTCAGGCTATTACGGATGAGCAGATCGAAGAAGAATTAAAGAAGAGATCTGGCCGTCCCGAACCCATCTCCGCTCCCTCGAATAGCTGGATCTCTCTACACCTGATGGATAGCGGCAAGATCCTGCCGCTTGCCTCCCGAAATGAATTCACGCTCGGGCGCCTCAGCGAGGGTCAGCCGATCATGCCTGATATTGATCTGACTCCCTATCAGGCCTATGCATCTGGCGTCTCACGCCTGCATGCCGTGGTTAAACGCGAAGATAACAGAGTGGCGGTCATGGATTTGGGCTCATCCAACGGTACATATGTTAATGGGCGGCGCCTTAATCCGCATACAGAAGAGTCCTTGAGCCACGGCGACATCGTAGCGCTGGGCAAACTCAAGATCCAAATTCTGCTTCGCAATATCTGATATTCAGGAAAGGTAGTAATTTATGGCTTACTCCATCATATTGCACGTTGTGGGTGAGGCCTCCATTCTTGGCGAAATTGAAGAACTCCCCAAGGCCTCGGATACGATCATTACAGTGTCCAATCCGCGCCTGCGCGATGGCAAGGATATCCATTACCTGGAACATAACGTTGTCAAGGTGATCTGGCCCCTTTCCAAAATTACCCTGATCGAAATCCTGGAAAGTGAAGAGGAAGAAAACCTGATCGGCTTCGTGAGGGAATAATACATGTCTGAAGATTTTGGCCGTCGCCGCATCCTCGTCGTGGATGATGAGGAACGCATGGTGCGTTTCATCCGTATGAATTTGGAACACGACGGCTTTCAAGTATCTGAAGCCTTCAATGGCAAGCAGGCGATCCAAAAGCTGCGCGACATAACCCCTGACTTAATTTTGCTGGATGTAATGATGCCCGACCTGGACGGGTTTGAAGTGTTGGAGACCATTCGCGAGGGGAGCAATGTACCGGTGATTATGCTCACTGCCAAAGGGGAGGAAGATGACCGTGTGCGCGGACTCGAGCTGGGAGCTGACGATTACATCACCAAACCGTTCAGCCCGCGTGAAATGGTAAGCCGCGTAAAAGCTGTCATTCGCCGCACGGAAGGCGCGGGTGGCTCGATGCACGACATCATCGAGGTGGATGAACGGCTCAAGATCGATTTTGATCGCCGCGAGGTCTGGCTGGAGGGCAAGCTGGTTAAACTGCGCCCGACCGAATACCGCCTGCTATATCACCTTGTTCAAAATGCGGGCTGGGTCGTAACGCACGATCAACTGCTTGTAAAAGTGTGGGGCTACGAATATCGCGATGAACCTCATTATGTACGTCTTTATATTAATTACCTGCGCCAGAAACTTGAGAAGGACCCTGCCAACCCAAAATATATTCTGACCGAACGCGGCGTTGGTTATCGCTTTATAGATTATAAGAGGCTGAAAGAATAAGATAGCTGTTCTCAACGATTTCGCGTTGTTATTGATTTTCTAATACAGTTTTTAAGACGAGCCCATGTTTTTCTCATGTGGCTCGTTATTATTTAAAATGTAACATCCTTTTGTTATGCCGAAAGGAGCGAAATATGGCTGCAACGAAAAAGAATGTAACGAAAAGTGTCTGGAAAACCTGCAGCCGTAGACATAAATACCGCGGCAGCCGCTGCCCATATTGCTGGAAAAAAGACAACGCGGGCGGCCCGAAAAAACTCTGACAAAATTTTTATAAACGGCTTGTGTTTTTTTAATGCAGGCCTTTTATATTATGGGCATAAATTTCAACTATTATAAGGAGGTTGCCATGTCTAACTTAACCCGTTGGGAACCTGCTCGTAAGATGATGACCCTGCGAGAGGCCATGAACCGGCTTTTCGATGACGCCTTTACTCATCCGCTCTCCATCAGGGACAGCTGGTCTGCGCCCGCAATTGACATGTATCAGACCGATGACGAGGTCATTGTGAAGGCCGCCATGCCGGGCATCAAAGCTGATGAAGTTCAGATCAACATCACTGGTGATGTGCTGACCCTCAAAAGCGAAGTGAAGCACGAAGAAGAGCAGAGGGACAAAGCCTGGCATATCCGCGAGCAGCGTTGGGGCTCGTTCCAGCGTTCGGTGACTCTGCCAACAAATGTGGTCTCAGATAAAGCAAAAGCTGAATTCGAGAACGGTATACTGACTATCACTCTGCCAAAAGCGGAAGGGGTCAGACCCAAGACGATCACCATCAACGCAAAGTAATTCCTCAAGTGACAGTCACTTTAGCAGTGACTGTCACTTTTTTTAAAGTAATCATTTGTAAGAGCGGCAACGATTAAAAAAGGGATCAACCTCCTGCTTGCGAAGCGGAGGTGTATTGGCATTTCATCCGCATTTTATTTTATGAAAAGCCCGCGGTAAAATTAACATCAGGTTTCAAAAGCGGCTCGGAGAATCGTATTGTTTATTCAAGGAGATCTCATGTTGTCTTTGGTACAGTTAATGGACGCTGATATTGTCCTCCGTCCGTTTCAAGCTGAAGATTCAACGCAGTTGCATCAGGCGGTACGCGAATCTCTGCAGGAACTCAAACCGTGGATGTCCTGGGCGACGGAAAATTACACCGAGATTACCGCCAGAGATTATATTGCCATCACACGGGCGCGCTGGCAGGAGCAAACACTTTTTGCATTTGCCATCACACAAAATAATGAATTGCTTGGCAGCTGCACCCTAAGTAGCATTCATCCCATTTACCATTTTTGCAACGTGGGCTACTGGGTGCGCACCGGCAAACATGGGCAGGGCATTGCGGGGCGCGCCGCGAAACTGGCAGCACGCTTTGCGTTTGAACACGTGGGTTTGGTGCGCGCTGAGATCGTCATTGCCCTTGATAATACGGCCAGCATGCGCGTGGCAGAAAAGATTGGCGCACATTATGAGGGGATATTATTGAATCGGATGATAGTGGGCACAGCAGTTTGCGACGCGCATATGTACTCGCTTCTGCCCTCCGACTTTGGGCTGGCGGCGCGTTTATGATGCATTCGCTGCTCTGGCAGGGATACAAAAATACATGCTGACTCTCTCAGATCTAGCCCGTTATCGTTTTTATAATCAACATATTGGTCGCGCAAAATTTGAGAAGCCGGATGATGTGGTGGCCCGGCTGGGCGCCATGCAAGGCCAGGAATACGCAATGGCAAAATGGGGCATTGCACAGCGCATGACGGAGATCACAGATACTGAACTCGATAAGGCGTTTGCAGATGGAGCCATCCTGCGTACGCATCTGCTGCGACCGACGTGGCATTTTGTCACGCCGGCGGATATCCGCTGGGTGCTGGCACTCAGCGCACCGCGCGTCCATGCGGTGAACGCATTTATGTATCGCAAGCTCGAATTGGACAGTGCACTCTTTAAGCGCAGTAATGCTGTGCTGACAAAATCTTTGCATGGTGGCAAACAGTTGACGCGGGTTGAACTTGCATCCGCACTTCAGCAGGCTGGAATTGCCACGGTGGGTGAATTACGAATGGGATATATCCTGATGCAGGCTGAATTGGACGCGCTCATCTGCAGTGGTGCGCGCCGCGGCAAACAGTTCACATATGCGCTGTTGGAAGAACGAGTGCATCCAGTTCGAGAGCTGGAACGCGATGAAGCATTGGTCGAACTTATCAAACGTTACTTCACAAGTCGCGGCCCTGCAACGATGAAGGATTTCACAGGCTGGTCCGGGCTGACCATGGCAGACGTGAAGCGCGGCATCGAAATGCTCAAACCGAAACTTGAGCATGAAGTTGTGGAAGATCAGACCTATTGGTTTGTTGAATCTTCATCCCCGCCAAAAGGACCGGCGACGAGCGCACATTTATTACCCATCTATGATGAATATGTAATGGGCTATAAAGATCGCAGCGCCATGTTGAGCGCGTTGGAGCGCGAAAAATTCAACGCTGGCAGCATCGCCTTTGATAATCTCATTGTGATTAATGGCATGCTAGTCGGCAGTTGGAAACGAACTTTATCCAGGCTCGACGTATCCATCGAAACGAATTTTAATGCTCGGCTAACGAAGGCGGAGCAGAAAGCGGTTGCCGCAGCGGCTGCTGAATTTGGCAGGTTTCTGGGTCTATCCCCAATAGTGATTCAAACGGAAAACCCGACCCGTATCTCCCGTCAGAATTTTGGCTGAGCGCGCGCGTTAGTTGGCGTAATTCCACGCAATTATGGTGTGGGAGCCTCTGTCGGAAGCGGTGTGTCTGTTTCGGTGGGTGAGGGAGTCTCAGTGGGGGTATGAGTAGGTGTCAGTGTAGGGGTATCTGTAGGTGTGGGTGTTAATGTTCTTGTGAAGGTTGGCGTGATGGTTGGCGTATCACTGGCAGTAGGCGTGGGAGTCAACGTCACAGCTGGCAGGTCAATCGGGCCGCTGGATCCCAACCCAAGTAGTTCGCGGAAGATCCAGCCACCTTCATATTGTGCAAGCGTTGGGTCAGTTTGATCAGGTGCCACTTGCAGCCAGGTCCCCTCTTCGTTGCGCGCGCTGAAGTTGAGGCACGTTTTTACAGGTAAGGGTTCTCCCAGGGGTGCGAAATTACTACTGCCCGGGCCGGAACGTACATTGATGGTATTCGCGTAAAGTGAGTTGACACAAAACCGTAGCATATCAAAGGGTTGATTTGTTGCCGATGGAGTCAACGTTGGGCTGGTTGTTGGTGTCAGGGTTAAACTGGGTGTGACTGTTGCGGTAACGGTCGGGCTGGCAGTGGGAATGATGGTCGG
>JAXIPJ010000059.1:0-41197 GCA_045402985.1 Anaerolineales bacterium | reverse complement strand
AAGTGAGGGACGTATCGAAACCAACAAGTAACATGAAAACAGAAAATGTGGTTTCGATACGCCCTTCGCAACGAACGCTCTGGGCTACTCAACCACCGTATGCTATGGAGAATGAAAAATGTCTGACGAACTCATCGAGCTCGAAGAAGAAGAATACACCAGTCAATTAACTGGCGCGGTGTTCAGGCGAATTGCGCAACTGCTCAGACCGCATTGGAAATGGGTGCTTGGTTTTCTCATTACGATCGCCCTGACGTCCTCTACAGATGCGTACTTCACGTACCTGAACAAGGATATTGTTGACAAAGGTATCAACCTGAAAGATACCGCGGAACTCACGCGCATTGCGTGGCTGTATGGTTCGATCATCATCTTTCAGGCCATTACAGTGTTCACTTTCATTTACCTAGCGGGCGTGATGGGCGAGCGCGTGCAATATGACCTGCGTAGGATGTTGTTTAACCACTTGCAGGATCTTTCGCTCTCGTACTACGCGCAAAATGCGGTGGGTCGCTTGATCGCCCGTGTCACCTCTGATACGGGGCGCGTTTCAGACCTGCTGAGTTGGGGCATCGTGGACTCGACCTGGGCTGTGATGAACATCATCACTTCCGTTACGTTCATGGCCATCATCAACTGGAAGCTGGCACTGATCGTCTTTACTATCATCCCGGTGATGTTATTTATTGCGGTCCAATTCCGCAAGCTGATCCTGGTGGAATACCGCGTCTCCCGTCGCACGAACTCAAAGATCACCGGCGCGTTCAATGAAAACTTCCAGGGTGTGCGCGTGGTCAAGGGCCTACTGCGCGAAGACGAGAATACAAAGGAGTTTCAGGAGCTAACTGGCAAAATGTACAAGGCCTCTTATCGTGCCGCGTGGCTCTCAGCACTCTTTCTCCCCACTGTGCAGATTATCGCCGCGCTGGCACTTGGTTTCATCGTTGGTTATGGTGGTACGCAGATCAACCTTGGTATTATGACCATCGGTGGTATTCAAGCCTTTGTCTCCTACCTCACTTTCATGATGTGGCCTATACAGGATCTGGCGCGCGTTTATTCCGAAATGCAGCACTCCATAGCATCAGCCGAACGGATCTTCAAGTTGGTGGATACACCCGCTGAGGTCCATGATAGAACCGATGCCATCGAAGCGAAGACACTGATGGGCGAGATCGAGTTCGATCATGTGAATTTCTATTACGAAGACCGCAAGCCTGTGTTACAGGATTTTTCGCTGAAGGTCAAACCCGGCGAGATGATCGCTTTGGTGGGCCCCACTGGTGGAGGTAAATCCACGATCGTGAATCTCCTGTGCCGTTTCTATGAACCGCGCGAAGGCGCGATTCGCATCAATGGGCACGATTATATGGACTACAAACTCGAATCGATCCATAGCCGGATCGGGATCGTTCTTCAGACGCCGCATCTTTTCTCGGGCAGTGTGCGCGACAACATCCGCTATGGACGGCTGACCGCCAGCGAAGAGGAGATCCTTGAGGCAGCGAAGATCGCCGGCGCGCATGATTTTATCGTGACGCTCGAAAACGGTTATGACCAGAACGTAGGCGAAGGTGGCAACCTGCTCTCTGTGGGACAGAAGCAGTTGATCAGTCTCGCGCGCGCGGTGCTGGCCCGTCCAGAATTGTTCATCATGGACGAAGCCACATCCAGCGTGGACACGTTAACCGAAGCGCTCATCCAAAGAGGCATGGAAGCGCTGATGAAGGGACGCACATCGTTCGTCATCGCGCATCGTCTGTCCACCATTCGGCGGGCGAATCGGATCGTGGTCATCGAGAATGGCCGGATCGCGGAACAAGGCTCACACGCTGAGTTACTTAAGATGCGTGGGCATTACTATCGCCTCTACACACAGCAGTTCCGTCACGAGCTGGAAACACAATACGGCTTGTCTGAAGCTGTAGGTGCCAAGGAAGACACAACTGACTCTGAGCAGGCCAGAGAAGAAGCAATGGCAGCAGATTAGCTAGCCCCACCCTTCGGGCACCCTCCCCAAATGCGACTGACGTTCGTCGAATTTGGGGAGGCAGGTGGGAGTAGATTAAGGATAAGGAATGAAAACTGAATACATACCATTTACCGAAAGCATGCTTCCGGATGCAGGCAGACTTTTGGCGCAAAGACATGCACGAAATCGTAAGGGCCTGCCACTGTTGCCCGAACGCTTTGAAGACCCGCAGGTGACAGTGAAAGCTGTGCAGGCACTCTGGCAAAAGAAACTTAAGAACGGATTTGCCGCGCTCCGCGATGGAAAGATGGTCGCATACTTGATGGGAGAGAATACAACCCATCCGTGGGGACGATGCGGATATGTTTATCTGCCCGGTTATGCACTGGTTGAAGATGAAAGCCCGGCGATCATACAAGACTTGTATGCATTACTCGGTGATGACTGGGTGAAGAGAGGCTGTTTCAATCATTACCTCTATATTTCGGCAGCGGACACAGCTATTTTGAATGCGTTGTTCGATCTTGGTTTTGGCAAGGAGCGCGTGGACGCTCTGCTGGACTTTAGTGCGCTGGATATTCCAGATATTGAGGAACCTACAGGCGTAACCATCCGCCAGGCAGGCGCAGGAGATAACGCGCACCTGGGAAGTCTCTCGAATGTGATTTTTCATGCGCTGTCAGAGGCGCCATACTGGCACCCAACCGTCCCGGAGGACTGGGATGATCTGCATGAAGGCTGGTCTGAACTTGCTGATGACAAGGAATGGACCGTCTGGCTGGCGCTCGAAAAGGACGAAGCGCCCGGCACTGTCGGTTTTCACCCTGAGGAAGAAGATGATTCGCAAATGCTCGCTTCTCCACGCACAATGTACCTCAGCGTGGCGGCCACAAAGCCACAGGCACGCGGCCGCGGCATCAGCACTGTCCTCACCTGGCATGGGTTGGAGCAGGCACGCAGAGATGGCTTCGAGATCTGTTATACCAATTGGATCAGCCCCAATCTTTTGGCTTCCCGATTCTGGCCACGTTTTGGCTTCAAGGACGTGGCGTATCGAGTTGCCAAAAAAGTAAGCCCAATGATCGCATGGGCAAAAGATGAGTAAAGCTACGGTGGTTGAGTAGCACAGAGCGAAAGCGATGGGCATATCGAAATCACCACTAAGCAAAGTAATCTCAACCAACGGAGTATCAATATCATGAAAAAAAATAACTTACTAGCAAGATACGATAAAGACCTGCGTCTGCATATTACCTATCCTGAAGCGCGCAGAGAGGTGACCGGCGATGTCGTCAGATTTATCCGCCAGGCGCCCGCTATGAATTTCGTCTCGTTTACATTTGCAGACGAACACGAACTCGACCGCGTCATCGATCAGGAACTGGGTTACTTCCTTCCGATGCAGCAACCCTTCACCTGGAAGGTCTATGAGCACGACCTGCTGCCAAGCCTGAAAGATAAACTTGTTTCACGCAATTTTGTCGAGGATGATTATGGAGATGTGATGGCTTTGGATGTAAACAACGCTCCCCCGTACCTGTTCGAGCCTGTGACAGCGGATATTCGCCGCGTCGCCAGTGTTGAAGGACTCAAAGATATCATCTTCGTCCTGAACAGGGTCTATGGCAATGACAACTCATGGGTCAACAACCGGCTTGGGATGCATCTCAAGGTACCAGGATATTTAAGCATATACGTTGCGTATGTAGGTAACCAACCCGCATCCGTCGCGTGGACGTATTTCCCCAAAGGTCATTTTGCCACGTTGTTCGCCGGCTCCACCATCGCGGAATATCGAAAGCAGGGACTGTATACCAGCCTGCTCGCTGTGAGGTTGAAGGAGATCCGTGAACGCGGCTATCAGTTCGCAGTGGTAGAAACCGGACCGATGAGCAGGCCCATCGTAGAAAAGCATGGTTTCCAGCACCTGACCACTGCGTATGATTACCAGTGGAAAGGGAATTGACTTCTCTACTGCTCCCACCGCCGTCCTCGGCGGTAGGTAGAGCATTAACTAATTTTGCAAGAAAGGCTTCATCCAACCGGACGAAGCCTTTCCTTTTTATTATTTATTGCGTATGCGTTTGCCAGTCTGTTTGTAGGGCCTGAAATATTCCACTGTATATCCGGAAACCAGCCAGGCCAGACTCCCAAGCAATGCAGCACCAAGAAATTTCAATACTGTGATCATGTTATGCTCCATAATGTGATAAATGCGGCACGAATAACTTCGATGCCTTTCTGATAACATGACGTGGATTCTGCAAAAAGGAACGCAGGAAAACTTACAAAAAGGTTACGTGTTATTAGATGCAAAAATAAAAGCGCCCGCCAAATAATTTGGCAGGCGCTTTTATTTACCAGAGATATTATTCTGTGGTTGTGTCAGGAAGATCAGTGGCGCACCACCTCCAGAAATGCGTCCACCACACGCGGATCAAACTGGCGCCCCCTTTGGCGTTGAATCTCTTCGACTGCTTCTTTGTAGGGCCAGGCTTGCTTATAGGGACGTTCATTTGTGAGCGCGTCGAAAACATCTGCTACCGCTACAATGCGCCCAGCAACTGGAATGGTATCTCCATGCAGTCCGAGGTAACCTGTGCCGTCCCAGCGCTCATGATGGGTGCGGGCAATTTCCTCTGCCCGCTGCAATAAGGCAAACCGCCCACCGGAGAGCATTTTGGCCCCGAGCCCAGTATGGGTCTTCATGTGACTAAATTCCTCGGGGCTGAGCTTGCCGGGTTTGAGCAAGATCGAGTCGGGAATAGCAATTTTCCCCACGTCATGCAGGAGAGCCGCTCGCCCGATCAATTCCACCTCCACCTCCGATAAGCCAAGAGCTTGAGCAATTTGAGCGGCCATCTGCCCGACCCGTTTGGTGTGCTCGCCTGTATCGTCGTCGCGATACTCTGCCGCCAGTGCAAGCCGTTCAAGAATTTCATTTTGAGTTTCTTCCAAATCTGCAGTGCGCTCACGCACCCTCTGCTCTAGTAACTGGTTCTGGTTTTGAAGCTGAAGATGGAGTGCTCGTGTTTGAAGCAGGTTTCGGATCCGGAGAATGACCTCTGTGGCATCGAAAGGTTTGGTCAGGAAATCCATGGCGCCTCCGGCAAGGGCCTGGCGTTTTGGCTCAGGAGTGACATCAGCAGTCAAAACCAGGACGGGCAGGAAGGCTTCTGGTGGGATCTGTGCCCGCAGCTGTTTCATCACCTCGAAACCATTCAGATAGGGCATTTGCAAGTCCAGTAGGATCAAGTCAGGCCGATAATCAAGGAATACGGGCAGGACTTGCCGTGAGTCTGTGATGCTCCGGTAGGAGCTGTAATCTTCTTCCTGCAAAATGCCCTCCAACAACAGGACGTTGGAAGGCTGGTCATCTACAATCAAAATCCTGGCTGCTGTTAGCGTAGTATCCAACATGTTCAGTTTTCCTTTTCGCTCAATAACTCCTCGATGAGTTGAATAAAGAGTTTTATGTCAAGTGGTTTGGTAAGGTACGAGTACGCCCCCAGTGCCAGCAACCGCTCGATCTGGCCCGGCGTGGCGTCTGCACTGACCATAACCACTGGAATACTCGCAGTCTCGTCGTCCTCCTTGAGCCGCTGTAAAACTTCGCCACCATCTTCGCCACCCAGGTGCAAATCAAGCAGGATAAGGTTGGGCCGGTGCTCATGTGCCAGGCTAATACCTGCCTCAGGCCCAGTGCTCCACAAGAGTTCAATCTGGCCATAATCAGCCAATACCTGTTGGATCAGCTCAAAATTGGCAACGTTGTCCTCAATATACAGAATTGTGCGAGCAATGCCAGTGCCAGACATGCCAGGCAACTGTGCAGTGCCTCCTGTACGTTTCAGGCGGTCCAACTGGCTTTCCGTCGCCTTCAATTCGATCCAAAATGTACTTCCTTGCCCAACGATACTTTCAACACCGATTTGGCCTTTCATCAACTCGACCAGCCGCTTGGCAAGCGCCAGGCCCAGGCCGGTGCCTTCTACGTTGGACTGATCCGCCGAGAGGCGTTCAAACGGTGTGAATAAAAGTCGCAGGTTTTCTGGCGAGATGCCCGGACCAGTGTCGGTAACCGAGATGCGCCACGCTTCGCGGTCTGACGGGGTGGCCTCACAGGTTAAGACCACAAAGCCGCCAGGACGGTTGTATTTGACGGCATTGTTCAATAAGTTCAATAGAACCTGCTTCAGCCGCTGGCGGTCGGCCATTACGTAAGGATTGCCCTCTGCCTCCAGGCTCAATTGCAGCGTTATGTTGCGATCGGCGGCCAATGGCGCGGCGAGGTCGAGGGCTTCCTGAATGCTTTCACGAATTGAGACTGGTTCGGGCGAGATTTGAACGCGACCCGCTTCGATACGAGAAATATCCAGGATTTCATTGATCAAGTCGAGCAAATGCTGCCCGCCTTTCACAATTTGCCTGACGCGTTCCTTCTGAGTGGGAGTGAGTGGATCTTTGTAGCTCATCGTCAGTAGTTGGGCAAAACCCAGGATGGCGTTCATCGGCGTGCGCAACTCATGGCTCATGCGCGAGAGAAACTCGCTCTTGGCCCGATTGGCCGTTTCCGCCATCTCTTTGGCCTGGTTCAGGTCCTGTTCCACTTGCTTGCGTTCGGTAATATCCCGATCAATCCCCAGCACCAGCTCGCGGCCTGCCACGGTGATGAGTGAGGTTGAGTATTCAATGGGAAAGACATGACCATCCTTGTGACGATGAGTGGCTTCGATGCCCCGCAGCATGATTTCATTCTGCAAGCGTCCAAGGGTGGATGCAAATCCCTGCGATCCTCCCTTGTCCGCATTGAGTATGTCTATGGACTGACCGATCAGCTCCTCGCGTGTGTATCCATTCATCAGGCAGGCGCTTGGGTTACAATCGACGATCCTCCAGATCACTGTCGGGTCATGAGGGTCAAGCAGGAAAATTGCGTCGGGCGAAGTGTCGAATACAAGGCGGAAGCGTTGTTCGCTCTCTTGCAGCGATTGCACCAGCCGCTGGCGTTCGGCCAATTCAGCTTGCAGGCGCAAGTTGAGCGTGTTCAATTCCTCCGTGCGCTGAGCGACCCTGCTTTCCAATTCGTTTCTGCGGAGTGCAACTTCTGTAAGCAAGTTTCGGATTTTTTCGTCCGCTTCCTTGCGCTCGGTGATATCGCGCACCACGAACTGGATGGCGGGTTGACCTGCATAGAAGATTGGCATGATTCTAAACTCTGCTTCAAAGGTCGTCCCATCCAGGCGATGCATCTTTTGCTGGAGCAACGGAGTCGGCTCTTGGGTCGCCTGCGTATGTTCGACCCTCTCCTGGGCAAACTCATGGTCCTGTGGGGGAATAATATGCAGGAAGGGCCGGCCGATAAATTCATGGGTGCTTTTGGCGCCAAGGATCATCGCTCCGGCAGGATTGATAAAACGGCATATCCCTTGGCTAAATACTGCAATCATGTCTGGTGAATAATTCACCAGGCTGCGGTAAAGAACCTCACTCTCCTGCACTTCCTGCTGTGCTCGCGAGAGCCCATCCAACATGGAATTGAACGTACTAGCCAGGGTGCCTATCTCGTCGCTGGATTCAACCCGGGCCTTCGTTGATAGGTCTCCCGCCTCAATTTGTCTGGCTGCGGCAGTGAGGCGGGAAATGGGCGCAACCAACACTTGTGCCAGTACCACCGCCAGCCCGGTCGTCAGAAGCAAAACGATAAGAGTGCTTAGTAAGGTAGTCCTCCAGGCGGCGTTCAGAGGAGCAAACGCCTCAGCAGGTTCCTGACGAGTAATGAGTGTCCAATTCAAGCCATCGAGGGCGCTGACCTCTTCCGGGTCGGCAGCGGTAACCCGGGCCTGGCTCACCAGTTGCGGCTTGCCTTCGAAGCTTATCTCAGCAAAGTCCGTGGACGTTGTGGCCTGGAGGTTTTCCAGCGTATTTTGCTCAATGAAGAGAAACTGATCACTGGATGTAAGCAATTGTCCGGTTGGCAGCAGCAGGCTGTTTTCAATCATTTCCCCGGGACGATTGTCTACCAGCGTCTGAGCCATATCCTCGAGGCCATAAGTTGCCATGAGAATCCCAACCAGATCCGAGCGGCGATGGCCGCGAACGGGTATGACAATGATCAAATAGCGAGTTTGTGTGTTGGGCCCCAAAATTGGCTGGCTGATGTAAATTTCGCCTTGCCCTTTGTGAAAGGCGGCTTGCCACCAGCTGAGGATGGATTGGTCATAGCCGTTGGGGCGAGCAGTGGCAGCAAGCACTGCACCATATTTATCGGTGAGCAGTAGATCGGTATAACCAGGAAAGTTATCACGAAATTTGCGCAATTCATCGGCCGCCTCATTGTTCAATACTGCTTGAACGAGGGGATCACTATCCGCGGCGGCTCTCCAGGCCAGATCACGTTGGTTTAACTGCTCCCAGGTGATGCCCAAATCACTGGGGTACTGGGAGGTAGCTACCTGGGTATAGTCCTGCACCACTTTGCTTAACACAAAGCCTTCGAGTGCTTCGGACTGCTTAGCCAACAAGTTGCTAATAGCATCCGCTCGATCTCGTGCATGTGCCTTCAAATTGTTCCCCACGGCAGACTGGAGGTTCGAGCGTATCGTCAGATAGCTGGCTAAAGCTACCAGGATGACCGAGAGTCCGCTTACCAGAATAAATGTGAGCATCAATTTGGTTCGTATGGGCAAATCTCCGAAGACCGGCGAGAGCATTTGCCGGCCAATAACCATCACGGTCAGCAATAGTGCACCCAATAGCAACCACACGGCTCCTGGTCCCACACTCACAACCCCGACATAAAACACCAATCCATACCCTAATAGCACCGCAACAAGGGGAAGCACTCGCACAGGTTTAACCTGCGTGGTCATCCCCGCATCCGTTGTGACCGTATCAGTGCCATGATATAGTTGGCGCAAGGCAGCCAGCAAAAAGAAAAGTTGAGCGGCGTTCCAGCCTGCATCAGTCCAGCCGCCCACTGTGTAGGTGCCAGTAAGACTGGTGTAGCCGAAGGCAAAGTCTGAGCTAATAAAGAAGAGCATCCCCAGGAGGAGAAAATTGAGTGCAGCCTGGGTATCGGGGGATGGCCGCCTATACAAAATGGCTAACAGACCGCCCGTCAGGAACAGGCTGCCAATGGGATAAGCAGCCGAAATCACCTGGGTTAGGAGATCACTGCTGCTGAGAGCTGCATTTGGGAGGATGATGAAATACCCGACGAACAATGCCGCGGCACTCAACACGCTGAGCAAATCCAGCCAGAGGGTTAGGCGTTCACGTCGGTTTTGTTGTGCGCCCGGCAGAATGAGCAGCCCCCAGAGCCCAAATGGATAAAACGCCAGATAGAAAACATCCGCCAGTGAGGGAAAAGGTTCAACCCCCAGAAAAACTTCCAGATACGCCCAGACCAGATTCCCAATTAAGAACATTAGGAAACTCACGCCCAGGATAAACCAGGCCCGGCGTAGCGATGTGGTAAGTTTCTTATCTGCCGCAACTCGCCAGGCTGCTGATACAGCCAGCAAACTGGGCAGGAACGAGAACAAGTTGGCGATGAGAGTGACGTGCTCGGGCCCACCCCAGTGGAAATATGTCCAAGCCAGGTTGACGAGGGTGTACAGAATTGAGATGACCCCAACCATCCCCCAGCCGCCGGTGAGCCAGGGTGGGAATATAAAGTGGGGAGAAGAAGCTGGTGCTTGAGGTCTCACGCTTGACATGGTTACCAGGGGATCATTTCATCACAGGCTGACCGTTGCAGGTTACTTCACCAAGTTTGGCGAACACCTGATCACGAACGGTACCGGGCAAAACTGCGTAGCCCAATTGAGCCGCGCGATTGCCAGCAGACTCATCCGTGAGGGTCCAATGAATATATTCGAGCAATGAATGGGCTTTGACGCAATCTTTCATGCTATTTGTATGCAGGATCAGATAAGTATAACCGGAGATAGGCCAGGAACTGTCCCCACCACCATCCACGATCGTCGCGGTCAGTTCCTCATTGAAAGCGGCGGTACCAAAATCGTTAATGGCAGATGCCAGACTCTCAGCATTAGCAGTCACCTTCCTGCCAGCTTTGTTGATCATGTCTGCATAGGACAGGCTATTGGACAATGCATGAGAAAGTTCCACATACCCAAGGGAGTTGGGAGTATTGACGACAGCTGCTACGACACCCTGATTGCCGTTGCCACCGACACCATTGCCAGCGCTGGCAACAGGCCATTCTACGGAAGAAGCACTGCCCGCAGTCCAATCAGTGCTGAAGGATGTAAGCGACCTGGTGAAAAGTTCAGTTGTTCCAGATCCATCTGACCGATAGGCAACGGTGATCGTAACTGCGGGCAAATATTCCGCCAATTGAGGGTTGATAGCCTTGATCTTGGGGTCATTCCATTGATTGACCGTGCCGTTATAAATATCCACGAGGGTCTGGCGATCCAAAACGAGCGCGGGCACTTTGAAATCAGCAGGATAATCTTTGGTAGGCACGAAGTTATAGATTACGACCACCGCGCCAGCCAGAATAGGGTACATCTGTAAGTCTTTGCCTGCCGCATATTCTTCGGCCTTCAAGAGCGAGTCGGAGCCAGCGAAGTCAACTGTTCGCTCAATGATCGCTTTCTTGCCACCGCCCGAACCTATGCCCTGATAAGTAATTGCAACCCTAGGATCAATATATGAATAGGCATAAGTCCATTCTGTGTAAATAGGCAGCGGGAACGTGGCGCCCGCGCCATTGATCTGAATAGAGTCAGCGGAGAGCGGCGTCAGTCCGGCCAGAGCGGAGATGGGAGTAAGTGAATTTTGTGCAGCCTGAGTTTGTGCCTCCGTGATCTGTGCGGAACCACATGCTGGAAGCAGAAAGCTCGTGAGAGCCAGGGTGAGCAGATAGGGACGAAGAAACGTAGTCATTGCTTTTCTTTTCATATAGGATAGCTGCATTGTTTTATTGCAAATTATAAGCCCGTATCAGACCGTTGCTGTTAAAACATAGCACGAGACATCCCTTCGAGACCTTCGGTCAGGGCAGGTATCTCGCTCTTTTTGATTCTTACTCAATGATTGGAAAACAAGGCTTATCCCTTACTTAAAACATTTCTAGCGGGTAACCTTTTATTCCAATAACACAAGCGCAATCACCCATGCGGTTTTCATTTTCTTTTCTCATTGCATTCCCAGGATTCAACCAGCTTGTATCGAAAAACGAAAGTGCATATAATCCATTATGTTGAATGAGTCTACAAGACTCCCCAACGAAGAGGGATTATATAACGCGATACAGGCAATCTCAGATGCAAGCAACGAGCCTCAACTGAGAGCCAGGAGAGAACTGTAATGGCAGCAGATTTAAGAAAGACAGGCCTCAGTGTCATCGGCGACATGCCCTGGGGCACTCACTTCTGCCTGTTCTACGAGACGAAAGATGATCTGCTGGATATCTTGATCCCGTATTTCAAGGCCGGGTTGGAAAACAATGAATTCTTCCTGTGTGTGGCCTCCCCGCCTCTTAGTACCGAAGAAGCGCAACTGGTGATGCGAGAGGCTGTGCCCGATTTCAAGCGATATTTGGTGGAGGGACAAATTGAAATCTTGTCCTATCGCGACTGGTTTCTGACCGGAGGTCGGTTAGACACTCAGAGAGTCCTTCAGAATTGGATTGCCAAACTCAATTGGGTTCTGGCAAAAGGCTATGCCGGCCTCCGGTTCGTGGGCGACCCATCCTGGCTTGATAAACAAGCCTGGGGCGGTGTTCCAGAATTTGAGAAGCAGCTCGACCAGATCGTTAGCAACTCTCAGATGCTGGGCCTGTGCGCTTATGCCTTGGAGCGCTGTTCGGCAAGGGATGTGCTCGAGGTTGTCCATCACCATCAATTTACGGTCACCAAGCGGAAGGGGGTTTGGGAGCATCTCGAAGCCTCCGAACTCAAACGCGCGCATGATGAAGTTTTGAAATTGAATGCCGAGCTGGAGCGGCGGGTTATGGAACGTACTGCGGAACTCACGGCTATGAATGAACAGCTTAGAAGGGAGATTGCTGAACGCGAGCGCACTGAGGCTCTGATCCAGGCGAAAGAAGAGGAGTTCCGTGCTATTGTAGAAAATACGCCCGATCAGATCATCAGGTACGATAGGAATTTGAACCGAATTTACGTCAATCCCGCTGTATTCAAAGACTATGCTCTTCCGAAGGACGTGTTTATTGGAAAACCGATTGGTTCGATCGTCGCCGATGCCCGACTAGTAGTAGATAAGGAAGAAGTCGAAGCGCAGAGGCGCAGAATCCAGGCCGTTTTCGACACCGGCGAACCTAACGAGACTGAAGTCACGTGGCCATTGCCAGCTGGCCGAAGAACGTTTTCGTCCCGACTGTTTCCCGAATTCGATCCCAATGGTGAGGTCATCAGCGTGCTGGGGATTGCACGAGATATCACCGAGCACAAACGCGCGGAGGAAGCGATTCGAAAGAGCGAGCAGGTTCTGCGGGAGGCGGAATCCCTGGGCCACACCGGTAGTTGGGAACAGAATCTGTTAACGGGCGAAATCTTCAATACGGAGGAGAACTTGCGCCTTTTTTTCGGCGATGACCACAGCAAGGGTGCGGACTTCGAGGATTACGCTGAAACTGTGCATCCGGACGATCGCGAATATGTAATGCAGCGCCGCGTGCAGCTGCTCACTGAGAGAGGTCCGAGCGATATTGAGTATCGCGTGGTGTGGCCCGATGGCAGCGTCCATGTGATCTTCGGGCGTGCCACTGTCGTTTACGACGAGTCGGGGCAAGCCCTCCGCGTCTATGGAACGAACGTGGACATTACCGAGCGCAAGCAGGCCGAAGAAGCATTGCGCCAATCGGAGAGCAATTTTCGTACTCTCGCCGATAAATCCCTGGAGGGCATCCAGCTCTATCAAGGAGGAAGGAGCGTTTATGCAAATGCCGCCATGACTGCGCTCATGGGCTACAGTCAAGAGGAACTCAAGGCGATGTCAATGGAAGAGCATATCGCATTGGTGCATCCCCTCGACCGGGCCATCGCCGTGGAGCGGGCCCGCAAACGCCAGGCCGGCCAGGAAGTACCGGCGTCGCTTGAGGTTCGCGTCCTCACCAAAGCTGGCGCTTCGCGCTGGGTTCAGGGTTTCACTAACGAAATTGAGTACAACGGGCGACCAGCGATCCTCAGTACCGCGATTGATATCACCGAGCGCAAGCAGACAGAAGCTGAGCTTAGAACTCAGAAGGAGATTCTACAAAAGATCTTCGATCATACCCCCATGATGATAGGAATGATCGGCGTGGATGGTCAATGGCAGATGATCAATCGAGCCTGGGAGCGCACGATGGGGTGGACATTGGAAGAATTACAGCAACCCAACTTCGATGTACTGGCTGAGGTGTATCCCGATCCAGGAGAACACCAAAAGGTCATGGATTTTATTGCCGCGAAATCGGGGAAGTGGGAAGAATTCAGGGCGAGGTCTCGGGATGGACGCGTGTTGGATGTCACGTTTACCAACGTCTATCTGTCAGATGGGACAACCCTAGGCTTCGGGTTAGATATCACCGAGCGCAAGCGCGCCGAAGAAGAAACTAAACATCAAGCCGCGCGCGCCGAGACATTGGCTCGCATCGCGGCGCGCCTCAACAAGCAGCTGGATCTTGAGGCTGTCATCCATGCGGTCTGCGAAGAAGCTATTAACATATTCAACGTATCGCAGGCGACGATGAGCTTGTACGACAAAAAGCGCGATCTCCTGGTCTATGCTGGAGGAATCAACATCCCGCCGGAGTATGCCGCAAGCATGGAACCTATCACCCGATCGCAGTTCGATGATTTTCTTCAGGCGATGGGACCGATCATGGTTATCCCTGACATTCAATCTCTACCTGATGTACCCAACGCCGTGTTTAGTTCTCAGCTGGATGTACGCACGGTGGTGACCGCGGCCATGCTGCGTGATCAAGAACTGGTTGGAGTATTAGTTGTCGGTGTCAATGGTCACATACGCGAATTCGATAAAGATGAATTGACCTTGCTGAAAGCCATTAGCGACCAGGCCGCGCAAGCCATCGCCAATGCGTTGCTACTAAAAGCGGCGAATGAACAACATGAACAACTGCGCGCTTTGAGCACCAAACTGGTGGAGGCGCAGGAGACGGAACGGAGGGCACTCACGACCGAGCTGCATGATCGTGTGGGACAAAACCTCACTGGTCTGAGCATTAATCTTCAAAACATGAAGGCGTGGCTCTCCAATGAGTCGGCGAAGACCTTAGCAACGAA
The DNA here is from genome assembly GCA_045402985.1 of Anaerolineales bacterium. Taxonomy (GTDB): domain Bacteria; phylum Chloroflexota; class Anaerolineae; order Anaerolineales; family Villigracilaceae; genus Defluviilinea. The sequence goes on along the minus strand of JAXIPJ010000059.1, from coordinate 26,938 downwards.
GTTCGACGATGCGCAGGCATTGGTCGAGCATATTACCCGTCAGATTCGCGATATTATGGCGGAATTACATCCGCCTGAACTGGAAGATTATGGACTGGCTGTAGCGCTGGAAACGTACGCCGAACGGGCCGCCTCACGCGGGAACCTGGAGCTGATCGCCGACCTGCCGGATCTGGCACCTCCGCCTCTGCCTTCGGATATCCGTATCGCGCTCTTTCGTGCCGCGCAGGAAGCGATCAGTAACGTGTTGAAGCATGCAAGTGCCACGCAGTTGGAAGTCAGCTTGGAGGAACGCGATATCAAGATTCATTTGAGCGTAGGGGATAACGGCAAGGGCTTCGAACCAGACGCGGCATCTCAAAAAGAGGTACAGACCTGGGGGCTGAAGATCATGCGCGAGCGGATTGAATCAATTGGCGGGAAAGTCCAGATCGAATCTGAGCCCGGGGAAGGCACACGAGTGACATTTGAAATCGAGAGGCCGTCATGAAAATTCGTGTGCTCGTAGCAGACGATCATGCCATCATCCGTGAGGGATTACGCGTCATGTTGGGCAACCAGCCGGATATGGAGGTAGTGGCAGTCGCAACCAACGGGCGCGAGGCCTTGCGGCTCGTGGATAAGCATGAGCCAGGTATTGCCGTGATGGATATTTCCATGCCGGAGTTGAACGGCATCGAGGCCATTCAGCAGATGTTGCCTCGCCATTCACAGATGAAGGTTGTCGTGCTTTCGATCCATGAAACCAAACCATATGTCTATCGGGCCCTGAAGGCAGGGGCAAAGGGCTACCTGATCAAGGAAACAGCGGGCCTGGAAGTGGTGGATGCCGTGCGCGCTGTAGATCGTGGGGAGCGTTATCTGAGCCAGCGCATTGCCGACTTACTAACGGATGTATCTTTCCGTAACTTGGAATCCGCAATTGCAGTCAGCCCATTGGAAACGCTGAGTTCGCGCGAACGAGAAATTTTACAGTTGGTGGCGGAGGGCAAGACCAGCCAGGAGATCGCGGAAAGACTTTCCATTTCTCCCAAAACCGTTGACACGTACCGGAGTCGTTTGATGCACAAGATCGGCGTGGAGGATGTGGCTGGGCTGGTTAAGTTTGCGATTCAGCATGGGGTGATTTCGCTGGAATAGCATCTCAACCACAGACTGTAAATCGGACTAAAACGAACTAAAATTATTAAGATTTCCCTACAGACAAATTTAGGACAGAAAATGAAAATACAGTGCAATGGGTAAAGCACTGGTATTTTTGCTTGTCGAACCATCTCCGATTCTTCGTTCAAGCTTGCTTGACGGGTCGGACAATGGTCAATCTACCTTTACAAGTTTTTTGGTCGAAGACGGCAATGCTGCTGAATTGTTTTTGCATGAGACCAGACAAGGCGGATATGAGGTCCAATTCAACTGACCCTGGCCCATTGGAAACGCTCAGCCAGCGCGAACGTCAGATCCTGAAACTGGTGGCGGACGGCAAAACCAGCCGCGAGATCGCGGAAAGACTCTCCATTTCACCCAAAACGGTTGATACCTACCGCAGTCGTTTGATGAGCAAGATCGGAGTGAAGAATCTGGCTGGCCTAGTCAAGTTTGCCATTCGACATGGACTGATTTCGCTGGAATAGTACTTCAAGCTCAAACCTTAGAGAGATCATAAAATTCATAGGGTGTAAATTATTGAGATTTCCCTACATACAGATTTAGGACAAGAAATGAAAATATAAGAGCAATGAATCCAGCGTCTGTGTTTTTGCTTGTCGAGCCGTCACCAATTTTTCGTATACGCTTGCATGAATGGCTGAAAAGTGTGCTCACTAATTCTCGCATTTTTCTCGCCACAAATGGACTCGAGGCCTTGAACCTTGCCATGCAAGAACAGCCCTCACATATCTTAATTGAGATGGATCTGCCCGACGCAACAGGCTTTGAGGTTGTCCAGCAGATGCGTAAAGGCCTGCCAACCGCCAAGATTATCGCGACTGGCTGGTATGACAGCCGCTTCTTTCTCGACAATGTCCGGTCTGCCGGAGCAGATGGATTTATCCTCAAGAATAAATTGCACAACGAACTTCTTCCGTTGTGGGAGGTATCTCCAGAATAAGAGATAGATAATGGGAACACCATTACGCGTCTTGATTATTGAAGATTCGGAGAATGACTCCCAATTAGTGTTACGTGAAATTCAGCGAGGGGAATATGAAGCTGAGTGGGAGCGTGTGGAGACGCGGGCCGCACTGGAAGACGCCCTCGTGCGCCGCCAATGGGATATCATCATCTGCGACCACAGCCTGCCAGAATTCAGTGCCATAGCGGCCTTGGAAACGCTGCAGGCCAGGGCTCTTGATCTGCCTTTCATCATTGTTTCCGGCAGCATCAGCGAGGAAGCTGCCGTGAAAAGCCTGAAAGCAGGGGCGCATGATTTTATTGTTAAGGGAAAACTGGCTCGGCTCATACCAGCTATCCAACGTGAATTAGGAGACGCAAAAACTCGGCACGAGCGCAAGCAGGCGGAGGAGAGGCTGCGTCTCTCCGATCAGATCCTTCAGCGAGTGAACGCGCTGGTAATTGTTGCTGACTCTCGAGGAAAGATTGTCTATGTTAGCCCAGCAGCCAAGATCATTCTAGATTATGAACCGGAGGAATTGCTGGGCGACGAGTGGTGGACGCTGACCCAGGTTGATCCGACCGAGGCACAACGCGAAAAGGAATACCTCGAGCGCGCCGCACGTGGTGAAATCCCGATTGCTACTGAGGCCTACGAGCGCGCAATTCAGGATAGATCGGGAAATACCCACTGGATTTTATGGGTGGATGCGGTTGGTCCCGGTGATTTGTTGATTAGTGTGGGCCATGACATCACCGAACGGAAGCGGGCAGCCGATCAACTAAAATATCATGCCCGCCTGCTCAGGCATATCAATGACGCGGTCTTTGCTACCGATGACCAACTCCGCATCACTGCCTGGAACCGTGCCGCCGAGAAAATGTATGGCTGGCGCAGCGAAGAAGTCATGGGCCGTAACGTTTCTGAAATTCTGAACTTAGAACTCACCGATGAACAGCGGGCAGTAACCAGAGAACTTCTTCTTAAGGAAAGCATTGCTTCTCGCAGTGAAAGGATATATCGCCGCAAGGATGGACGAACTATATACGTGGAAGCCAATACCATCGCACTTACCGATGGGCACGGTAAGATGACAGGTTTCGTAAGTGTAAATCGCGATGTCACCGAGCGCAAGCAAGCGGAGGAACAGACCCAGTTTCAGATTCAACGCCTAAGAGCTCTACGCGCTATAGATATTGCCATCAGTTCCAGTTTCGATCTGCGTCTAACACTCGATATTCTGTTGGATCAAGTCATTGCACAACTTAACACGGACGCTGCGGCAATATTATTGTTCCAGCCGATCACAAGAACACTTGAACATGCGGCCAGCCGCGGCTTTGGCTCCATAGCCATTCGTGAATCCAGGGTAACGTTAGGCGAAGGGTATGCAGGGAAAGCCATCCTCGAACGCCGCACGATCCACATCCCTAACTTGATGGAAACAGGCAGTGAACTTACGCGTGCCCTGCTGCTGAAGGGCGAAGATTTCATTGAGTACTATTGTGTACCACTCATTGTCAAAGGAGAAGTGAAGGGCGTGCTCGAAATCTATCATCGCAGCGCGCTGGCTGGCGACCCTGAATGGGTCGACTTTCTGGAGACTCTGGCCGGGCAGGCAGCCATCGCCATTGAGAATGTAACCTTGTTTGAAGACCTGCAACATTCCAACCGAGAACTGGTTGATGCGTACGATGCCACGATTGAGGGCTGGTCTCACGCATTGGACTTGCGCGACAAGGAAACCGAGGGCCACACCCTGCGCGTGACTGAAATGTCTGTGGAGCTGGCAAGCAAATTTGACTTCACTGATGAACAATTGAGATCTATCCGTTGGGGAGCGCTGTTACATGATATTGGCAAGATGGGCGTTTCGGACAACATCCTGCTCAAGCCGGATAAGCTGACGGATGAAGAATGGGAGAGCATGAAACAACACCCTGTCTTTGCTCTTGAAATGTTATCGCCCATTGCGTACCTGAAATCCGCCTTGGACATTCCCTATTGTCATCATGAAAAGTGGGATGGAACCGGCTATCCGCGTGGGCTGAAGGGGGAAGTGATTCCTCTGGCTGCGCGTTTGTTCGCGATTGTGGATGTGTGGGATGCCCTGCGTTCAGACCGACCCTATCGCAAAGGGTGGACCGTGGAAAAAACGCTGGAACACATCCAGTCTCTTTCGGGCACACATTTCGACCCGAAGGTCGTTGAATATTTCCTCGAGATGATCGAACGACCGAATGGCTAAGTGGTTATATTCTCTGCCTCAGCGCTTCATAGATGATCAACGCAGTGGAAACTGAAACGTTCAAAGCATTGACCTTTCCCAGCATCGGGATTTTCACTTTGACGTCTGCCTGACTTAACCAGAATTCGCTCAGGCCTTCGTCTTCGGTTCCCACTGCAACTGCAAGCGGGCCGCGCAGATCCTGACGCGTATATTCATCTTCAGCAGAGGGAGTTGCGGCGAGCACACGAATGCCCAGCCGTTGCAGGAAGACCAATGCCTGGCCACTATTTGATTCCATTATCGGAACAGTAAAGATCGCGCCGCGTGAGGCGCGTACCACATTTGGGCTATAGACATCCACGCGCGGGTCGCAGACGATGACTGCATCCACGCCAGCCGCGTCTGCAGTGCGGAGCATGGCGCCCAGATTGCCAGGCTTCTCGATCGACTCGGCCACAATGATCAGCGGTGACTGACCCAGTTTTAAGTCATCAAGAGAAGCGCGCGGAACTGGAAAGACTGCCAGCCAGCCATCCGGATTCTCTCGATAAGAAATCTTCCTGAACACGTCGGTGGAAACGGTAAAGGTGTCAGTGGAGATATCTTTAATTTCACGGGTAATAAGTTCCGGCGCGGTAAGAAGCGTGCGTGGAAAATGTCCAGCCGCCAGAGCGAGGGAGATCTCGTCGAATCCTTCAACAAGCATCAATCCATCCGATTGGCGTTGTCTTTTATCGTCGCGAAGCTTGACGATACTTTTGACGCGCGGGTTCTGCAAGCTAGTGATGTCCATTTATGACTGACGAAGACCCGTGCCTTCCCGCAGGATCGTAATGGTGAGAGGAATACCCACCAAAAAATATGCGCCAACGTAGATGAGTTGCCCCGGGTGATTGGCAAAATCAAATAGATGGAAGTAAACGAATATCGCTGCGGTGATCGCAAGCACAAGCAGGTAGGATGAAAAACCATAATTCAGAAGCGTGGATAAATTGCGTTCACGCAGGCCAACAGCCGCGCTGATCGAAAGCGAAAAGTAAAATGCAGCAAATGCACGCAGGGTAAACAACGACATGATCTCAGGGAACACACCACCATTCGTGCCCACATCACCGATCTGTGCATATAGACCATAGATAGCCAAACCTACCACAATGGCCACAAACCCGGAAATGAGCAGGTAATGATACCCCTTTGCCTGCGGGCCAAACGATTCGCGCCCGGGTCTCAGCCGCAGAAAGTCGTAAACGCCAACAACGGCGGTCAGCGCGTTGATGCATATTGTGAGGAAATACATCCATGCAATCGGATGTTGAAGTGTCAATTTATCGCGGAATACAATGAGGACCATCAACTCTGCAACCCCAAATATCCAGAGATAGACCAGTGCAGGGTAAACAAGTTTCCAATCCCATCGGCGCGCGCTAATGAATGCCGACCACGCGTTCCCGATACACCAACCTCCCATGGTTGCGGTCATGAAGGGAGTGACTTTCCAGGCAAAGACTGGCGCAAGTCGCTCAGAGAGGAGGAAAAGGAAGATGCCGAGAATTGCATAAAGAATTGCAGTCAGATAAGTGAGCCAGCGCGAAGTATTTGATAGCACAAAATCCTCCAATAGATAAGATATCGTCGTTCATAACACCCAAAGATACGAAAAGTTTGTCTATCTCAACACCAACAAACAAGCCACCTGATGTGATTCGCCGACCGCAAAAAGATGTCGAGTAGTCCGAAAGGACTACACTTGCCCCGCACTGCCTGCCCGAAAGGCGTGGTGCAGTGCAGGTGTCGAGACCCCGCCGCGCCTCTTTATCATACAGCCCGAGTTACTTTACCGGCTCGATGACGACCAGTGAACTTACATCCGACAACTCGATCTTGGTCGTATCTGTGATCCAGCCTGTGAAGCGGTCCACACGATATGCCTGGATCTGCTGTTCATAATACGGGATGATATACACCACATCATCAAATGCAATTTGTTGCATTTGCCAGACAATTTCTCTTCGTTTCTCAAGGTTAAGTTCCCTGCCTTGCTGGATATGAAGTTCATCAAGCTCCGGGTTTGAGTAACCTGTTTCGTTATAGCCATTGGGAATCTCGTCCGTGGTGTGAGCCGAGAGCAACAGATTTGGGTCCGAATCAGAGCCCCAACTCCAAAGAATGATATCGTAATCGAATGCGGGGCAACATTCAGCAGTCAATGTATCCGGGTCAACAGCCTGCAACTCCAGTGTAACTCCTAATTCCTTCCACATCTCAGAAAGGAGTTCTGCCAGACGGGGCGCATCGATGCTGTCACTGGGCCAATGCATGCGGAAGTTCAAAGGCTGCGAGCCATCTGGCATTTCGCGAACACCATCGCCATCACTGTCAGCATAGCCAGCCTCGTCCAGGATTGAATTCGCTTTTGCAACATCAAACTCATAATCCTGGATCGTGTCGTTGTACCAATGGCCCAAACCATCCGGAATAAGAGTTAGGCCAGGTGAGCCGAAACCAAGCAGTACCACATCGATCAACTTTTGTTTGTCAGTCGCATGTGCAAGTGCAAGGCGGACATTGCGGTCACGCAGAGCGGGATGTCCAGTGCAAATCCCGCCGGCATCTGTGGGGCAATTTTCCGGCGTGGCCTGATTCAAGATGATATCGGAAACTGCCGGGGCAAACGGCGCTCCTTTCACCAGCTTGATATTCGTATCTCCTTGCAGTGATTCGACAGCCGTGGCAGGCATTTCAGTGATCATATCCACCTGCCCACTTTTGAGAGACTCCACTAAAACGTCATCGCTCTCAAATGTCTGGAAGATAACTTCATCAATCTTTGGCGGATTTGCAAAATGCTCCTTATTTGCTGCAAGTCTTATAAACTCATTCTGAGTATATTCAACCACCTTGAATGGGCCAGTGCCAATCATTTCCAGGTTCTCGAATTCAACAGAGGCAGGTGCTTCGGCACGGTCTTTCCAGATATGCTCCGGCACAATGTAAAGATACGAAAGCAGGTAATCCATATTCGGCACAGCATCCGTCAGGGTGATCACAACCGTGCTGTCATCGGTCGCTTCAACTTTATCAAAATTGACCGTATACGCATTTAGATAAATATAGTCACCGTTATTCTTATACAGATTGACCGAAAAGGCCACATCGTTTGCCGTCATAGGCTGGCCATCATGGAAATTAATGCCGTCGCGGATCTTGAACGTCCATGTCAGCTCATCATCCGAAACCTCCCCACTTTCGGCGGCATCCAATTTATAAGTGCCATCAAGTTGATACTCATAGATCGTGTCATATACCAGCGCGAAGATCGTATATGCTTCAGAAAGGACCGCAGTGCCTGGGTTCAGCGTATCCGGACTCCCCACCCACCCTACTCTTACTACCGGCGGCGCAGATTGAGCTATGGCACCACAGGCAGATGTCACCATCGCCAACACCACTGTCAATACGAGAAATGTATGTTTTACTTTCAGCTTGCTCCTCCTGAGGGATAAGATTTCGCGGCTCTCATACCGCACCAAACAAAAACTGCATCAGGCTATTACAGCCGCGATGCAGTCACTACAACGTGTCTTTTACAGTTTTGAAAAGCGCACTTACTGAATCTTCAGTCGTGTACATTCTTCATGATTTTACTTTAGTTTCGATGCAGGGCAAAGGCAACCGATTAGAAAAGCCCTATTCGTTTTGACTTGGGGATTTGTGGTCAAAGTTATAATAATTTGTAACAAGAGATTAGTCGTACTAGATTGGCTACGCGCAAATTCATAAAACTTTAGGAGATCTTTCCGACATGACCACATTCTTTAACTTTGACGAGATGACCTGGGACGCTGTAGCAGAGTTGCCGCGTGATACGCCACTTGTACTCCCTCTCGGTTCAGGCTACGACTCAAGCCTGATCGCTGACCAACTGAGTCATCCTCCCCAAATCGGACTCCTGCCACCGTTCCCGTTCGGTTGGCGCGGCAGTGGACTCGAAGTGCCTGAACCCATCCTCCTTCCATACATTTCAAACCTGCTCGATAGTTTGCGCGACGATGGCTTCTCGCGCGTGTACTGTCTCGCTCCATCTGGCATTGACCCACAATCTTTTTTCCTGCAACAACTTTCAAGTTCCTGCTTGCGCCTCCCGCATCCATCACATTATTTACCAGCTCCACAATTACCCTCTGACAATGAGAGGAACAAAGTAATTCTTTTTCCGATCGGTCATACCGAACAACATGGATATCACCTGCCCCTCTCCACAGATACCATTATTATCAATTCAATAGCACAAGGCACCACTATCAAAATGCCTACGCGCAGTTTCGCGATGCCCGTAACACCTTATGGAGTGAGCACACATCGCGCCTCCTTTGCCGCCACCATGAACGCAGGTGGACGCGCCTTCGAGGACTTCTGGCTTGCAGTGATTGATGTACTCGTTCAGCGCGGTTTTGATCGTTTCTATCTCATGAGCGGACATGGCGGCAACACCTCGTTCCTGGTTAACATCGTGAAGTATGCAGGCGAGCGTCATCGCCGAATCTTTTGTGCGACGACCTGGCTTCACACTTCCGGCAGAATTGGCACGGAGGTCATCCCAAAATATCGGACATCGAAGATCGGCGGAATGGGACACGCGGGTGAACTCGAAACATCTTATATATTACATATGCGGCCAGATCTTTGTCACATGGAACGCGTCGTGGATGAAACTGATTTCGTCGCCACTCCCGATTACTACATGGACTGGATCGAAGGCGGCTCACTGGTGGCCAACCCGCCCTGGGATGATGACACCAAGACAGGCGCCTATGGCGCGGGAAGTCATGGCACCGCGGAGAAGGGCCGCTTATGGCTGGAAGCTGCCATCGAAGAGAAAGCTGATCATGTGGAGCAAATCCATGAACAGCATGAGCGGCGCGAAAAGCGGAGGAATGACGGCTATGGGCTGTGGGGAAAGTTTAAGTGATCAGTTGTCAGTCATCAGCATCCAGCAAACAGTTCGCCCGATGGATATTCTCTATCGGGCGAATTTTTCACAGGTGTGATTTTTGTTTCTCCCATAACTTTCTGTCGTTGGGGTCTTCAGCATCCAATTGGCTTGGATCAACCTCTTTAACGATCCGGTGCCCATGCGAAGTCCACAAATCGGCGGCAAGCTTGCGAGCGCTGACCCTGAGTCCCTGAGTTGCGAAGTACTGGCAGACGCGCGTCACGTCGCGGAGGAAGATGCTCCAAGCGGCAGGGTTGGCTTCGGGATATACCACTTGTGGAAAATCGATCAGCGTAATCTCGCCATCCCAGTAAAGGATATTGTACGCGGACAAGTCACCGTGGATCCGCTGGTTGGACAGAAGCAGGTCAACGTTCCGAATGATGCGATCAAACAGAGGCCGCACCTCATCCGGGTCAAGAGTCACGGTGTTGAGCGTGGGTGCGGCGCTGGCCAAATCCCCTATGTAATCCATGAGGATGGCGTTTTTCTCCATCGCATGCGGCTTGGGAACGTCGGCTCCGGCGGCACGCAGAATATCAAGGGTTTGAAATTCGTACGAGATCCATGATTGGTGACGGAGTTCCTCGCCATAATTTGAGCGTTTTGCCATGGCATGAACATCAGCGCTTTTTACCAGCGCGTTACCCTCTGCATCAAGATCAACCCGCCCGACGCGATATTGACCGTCGTTTTTGAGGTTACGCAACGAGCGCGGACGATAAACCTTCGCAGCGACGAAACCCGCCTCTGACTCAGCCCCAGCCTGACACAGATATACTGACGCCTCCTTCCCACCCTTCAAGCGGCGCAGGACGTCTGAAATCCATTTATGCTCGTAGAAATCACCAAGCGATTCAAGCAGCCACCACTCCTCAAAGCGCGCGGCCTGATAGGTGAAATCGAAGCTCCTGCTCGAATCATCCTGTCCTTTTAGGAACCCGGCATTTGCTTCACGCACATATTTGAAATGCCGTTCAGGAAACCGCTGACGGCGCTTATCTTTGTTTATGAAATTTTCAGTTTGTTCGTTGTCATCCAGATCGTCGAATAGATCAATGTATTTATCAGTATTCATTTTTAGGGCTTACCTTATTCGTCCAAAGACCTGACAAGCCTACAGGCGTTATTCTCAAGCGCGTCCTTCGTATACACGTGGACACGTGCCTACCGCGTCCTGCGGGGACTTGTCAGGTCAGGATTAAACGAAAACCGCAGGGCGAGACGCACCTGCGGTTGAATGACAACGCAAAACGACTAAAGTCGTTGCTACGATTCACCCTGGGGAGGCGCGCTCAAAACAGTTGTGGTGGTTATTACGCTGGCTTTCATGGCACGTACCTCCTTTTTGAAAGAATTTGATAACCCAAGTTTATCATTTGAGTTTGGCGGAGTCAAGTAAGTTTTGAACAGTTTTTACAAGCAAGTCAGCAATGGCGGCTGGATCCACCAACATGTGGAAGTGCCCTGCATCCATTTCATAAACCGGCCAATTGTTCTGTCTTGCCTGCATTGCATCCCAATCATAAGATGTGCTGAGTTTTATATAAATGCACGGAGCATCGGGCCACCCAGCCTGGACGGGCATCAGTTCTGCAAAAAACGGGAGTGAGCGGGGGCGAAGTTCGGCTACCAGCTTTCGGCGTGATTCGGGATCAGGGATGATCTCTTTCAAATCATTTTCAGTCCATGTTGGAAATACTTCACCCTGTAAAAGTGTCTGCTGGAATTGCTCTGCCCACTGTGCATCTTCCAGCTTCATCAGGTCCAATCTGCTTAAGCCGTCGCGGGGAATACCAGCGTCAACAAATACATATGCAAAAATTGGACGAGTCAACTTCTGGCGGATGGCGGGCAACAAAGGACCCGCTCCACTGTGCGCGACCAGTATGATTTTCTGATCTGGTGGAATTTGGGTAATGCCTTTAGCAGCTGACTCTGCGTGCTGCTGCCAATATGGCGAAGTAGAATTTGGATCATCAAAGAGTGCAGGCAATACTACCTGGACGTTTTGTTCCATCAACATCTGATAAACAGGATGCCAAGTAAATGGCCCGACCAGTGGACTATGAATCAGGACGTAAGTGAAATTTTCTTTATTCATAAAGCCGAAGCATCCTAAATGATCTTCCGCTGGCTTTCAAACACGGGTTTGTTTTCCAAAATACGCTGTGGCGAGAAAATAGACAGATCGAGCGTGGGTGTTTTTTCCAGGATCAATTCTGCGATGTAGCGTCCCACTCCATGACACTGCTGAAAGCCATGGCCTGAGAATCCGTTTGCGAGAAAAAATCCATTCAACCCGGGCCACTCGCCAAGAATGGCATTTCCATCCAGTGTGTTGACTTCATACAATCCTGCCCAACCGCGTGTGACTTTGAGTCGATCAAAAAATGGAATGTATTTCACCAATTCAGGCCAGATCACATCCACAAAATTTTTTCGTTCCCAGTTGAAATCATCGTAGCCAACATAATCAGTCGGCAGAGATTTTCCCACTGTGAAAATCCCATCGTTTTCATGGATGCAATACAGGCCAGATGGCAGAACAAGTAATGGCAACGTTTTTTCGGGGCACACATTCGTTTCAATGATCGTGACCTGTCGCTTTGTGGGTTCGATCGGCAGATCCACCCCGACAGTTTTTGCGATCTTCGGCGCCCATGCCCCCGCAGTATTCACCACAATATTGCTGATCAATATTTCACCAGAAGATAATTTGACGCCCGCGATCTGATGCCCCTGCTTGAGAATTTCAATTGCTTCGGCATGGATAAATTTCGCGCCCAGCGCAGTCACTTTCGTTTTGTAAGCCAGCAATACAGCCAGCGGTGACATCGTTCCATCCCGTGGGCCAAGCGTCCCTGCCGCGCAATCGCCTAAATTGTAAATGGGATAATAAGCCTGCACCTCCTCGGGCATGAGCCAATGAACTTCGCAGCCCAGACTCCGTTGCAACAACATGCCCTCATAAGCCTCTTCACGACTCGCCTCATCCAGGACGAATAGATTGCCCTGTTGACGAAAAGCCGCATCTGGCCTTTGGCCATCCACCTCCATTTCCTCGGAGAATCGTGCCAGGACTTCGAGTCCAAACTGTGATATTTGAATATTTTCTTTGATATTAAATTGAATACGCGTGTTGCCATCCGATAATGGCGTGGATGCTTTTTCGTAAGTCGAATCCATTTCAAGGATGGCGACCTTCAAGCTGGGATCAGATCGTAGCACGTAATAAGCAGTTGCGCAGCCCATCACTCCACCACCTACAAGGATTACATCGTATGCGTTGTTTGGAATTGTTGAATACTCCTTACATAAGAATATGTCATTCTGAGCGGAGCGAAGAATCCCTACCGGGTCAATCGAGATTCTCTCAACTGTATGACTAAATCATAGCGCGCCAAATTCAGCACTTCCTAGCTACCGCTTGTCTCATTATTTACTAAACTTTTAGGAATAAATTGCAGGCTAAATTTCCTGCTTCGAGTTTAGGTATTTATGCGGCACTCTGTAAAACAAAACTGCAGCGCAAGACCGCCTGCAGTGTTAAATGACTCGAAACGAAATAATTTTTGATCACATGATTTCCCGAACAATGCGTAGGAACAGTTCCACCACATCGGGATCAAAGTGCTTTCCGCTTTGTTCGCCAATGTATTCGAGAGTATGATCCAACGTCCAGCCTTTACGATACGGCCGATCATAATAGAGCGCATCCCATACATCCACAACTGCAAATAGACGCGCTGCCAGCGGGATCTCCTCACCTTTCAAGCCGCGCGGATAGCCCGTTCCGTCCCATTTTTCGTGATGGCAATATGGAATGTCCAATGCGGGTCGCAGGTAATCTATCTCCGCCAGCATCTCATAGGCGTACTGCGGATGACGGCGCATCAGGAGCCAGTCTTCATCCGTTAACTGATTGGGTTTGAGCAGGACTGCGTCTGGCACGCCCATTTTACCCATATCATGCAGTAGCGCGCCGCGGCGGATGTGGATGATCTCGTCTTCACTCAACCCGAAGGCACGCGCAAGTTGAGTGGACATCTTGGTGACGCGTTGGGTATGTCCCTCGGTCTCCTTGTCTCGCAGGTCAAGGGCGTGGGACCAGCCTAAAAGCGTCGCGTCGTAGGCGAGTTTTAGATCCGCATTGGACCGTTGGAGGTCGGTGAAAAGCGTGGCGCTGTCAATGGCAATGGCGGTTTGTTCTGCGAGCGCCTGGAAGAATGCCAGCCAATCAGAATCAGCATCGAGGGGAGAGCGATGAAAAACTTCGAGCACGCCTTTGACCTGCCCTTTGACGATGAGCGGCGCGGCATGATAAGCCACGATATCTTCGTCCATGAGCATTGGCGCGCGCGTAAACAATTCGCCGACCTCGCTTACATTCGGAATGTTCACAATTTTCTTTTCAGTCGCAACGCGCCCAGCGATGCCCTCACCCAAATGCAAGATGACCTGGTTTAACGCTTTCGTGCGGAAGCCTAACCCATCAGCGTAGGTAAGCGCGTTTAGATGATGATCCAGCAAAAGGACATCCGCCGCGTCCACTTCTAGGCGTGCGCAAACATGGGAAAGGATTTGCGGCAGAGTCAAATGGATATCGAGGCTGTTGAGTACGGCATTGTTTATGTCGCGCACCGCTTCGAGATATTGAGCACGTCGCTCTGCATCGCGGAAGAGCCTGGCGTTGTTAATGGCAGTGGCGGCGTGAGAGGCTGTCACTGACAGAATAGATTCGTCCTGCTCTGCGAAGATACCTCCGCGTTTGTTGACCCCTTCGAGCACGCCGATCACGCGATCTTTGATCAACATCGGGACGCCCACCAGCGACTGGACTTGAACTCGAACATGCTCCGAAGCCACTGAGTAATGACGCGGATCCTGCTCCACGTTGTTCAGAATAATGCTTTGGTTTGTACGAAAAATCGTGCCTGCCAGACTCGCATCAATAGGCACTGGGATCTCAGCCAACTTACGCGGGTCAGAACCGGTCGCGGCGGCGAAATATAAGCGGGATTGTTTTTCATCATACAATAAAATGGATGCCGCCTCACAATCCAACAATTCAGTGGCAGTGGTCGTAATGAGGTGAAGCAAAGCATCCAGGTCGAGTGTTGAATTGAGAGTAACGCTTAACTCAACCAGACGTTTAAGCTGTTTGTTCTGCTTTTCAGTCTCGATATGATCGTCTATCATGTGTATAGTTTACTAATTTTGATGATAAATTACAAGCAACAAAACTCACCAAAGCTTTTCCCCAGCAAGGCGTTACACCGTCAACAGTCCCGAAAAATCCATTGCACGATCAGACCAATGTTTTGCCTGCACCGAGAGCAACGTGCGTTGTTGCTTATACTGACTGGTGTTTTCCCAGGCCTTTAGCCAGAGCGTGATAAGCCTTTGCATGGACACCAACTCAGCACCAATTTCAGGTTCAACTTCGGCTGCTGTCCATTCTATTAAGTATCTCGCCTCTTGCAAAAGGTTTTGAACAATCAAAGAGTCTGTGGAATTGCGGGCAGAAGATGAAACACGACGAAGGGTAGCAGCAAGCCCACCCAGACGAAGTGATAATGGGTCACGAAGAAAACGCTCGCGCAGTTTCTGTTTGTTACGAATCATCGTTTGTCTCTATTCGATTATACCTTTCCTCATAAATCGCCTCGTTTTCTAACAAGCAGAAACTTATTACCTATTCAATTATTTGGAAGGCTTTGGGAAAACATTCTTAAATGAGAATGCAAAAGCGCTATCTCCATGTTCCCGCAGATAATCCAATCGCTCTTTGCCTTCCTCTGTAGATGGTATATGTCCTGCAGGAATCCACCACAAGGCATAGTACGGACCATCAAACTTCTCGAACCAGCGCTTACGGTCACGTAAGACTTCATGGTGAGCGCTTTTATAGACATACTCACGCAAGGCATCCACGCTTTCCCACACAGTGATATTGATGATGATCATATCATCATCATAGACCTTGATACTGGTCGCGTCACCGCTCTCGGATTGAAGCCGCCATACAAAGCCGGGACTTGAATCCGCCAGCGCGTTGATGGGTGGCAATTGCGAGACAAACTCCGCCATGATAGGATTATCAATCGGCGCGAGCATGCGGGCAATGTTGATTTGGGCGAGGTGGTATTTAGGCATTTTGATTCCTTACATATTACAAAGATAGTCCGTAACTCCAAAACTACTTATCAAATCGCTTTTTGTGCCAATCCTCCAGTTCTGTAAATTTCTGCCTTTGCCAGCGCCCCGTCACACCACCAAATATAGAGAGTAATGTGATAATAATTCCTACCTGCAAACCTGAATAAATATCTCTTCTAAGGAAGCCCAACAATATACCTAGCGCGAGTCCACATGTACAAATTACCAAATACAACCAACCGGGATTTTTCTTTAGATTTGTGCTAATAATATATACACTAATTCCTATAACAGCTACAAATACCAAAATAATATAGAGTACGATGGTTGGCATGAAATTATTCTCCTTAGTCAAATTAATAAAATCATCTTAAACGACGAATAATTTATAGGGTATTAACAGATTCTAAACTAATTCCTTCTCATCGCTTGCTCGTCCACTCATCAATAAACTCCTCGCCTCTTTGTCATTTCTCTACAGAATCGATCACGAAAATCGACAGGACAGGCAAATGGTCCGACCCGCCGCTGTCTGTTAATTTATATGTCCCAACTGGCGTGACATCACCTTTATACCAAACATAATCGATATGCCAGGGATACAAATCGCGCTTCGCACCGACAGGGAAGTCCAGCGCTGCAAGCATATCGATATTGCGCGAGGAATTATCAAGAACCTGATCGAAAATTCGATACGAACTGGAAGTCTCGTAACTGTTGCAATCGCAACCTAGAATGACAATTCCGTCCTCATCTACTATCTCGTCCAAAATCAAAGCGGCCTGGCGGTTCTGATGGAAAGTCCGCTCCATCACAGTTGCAGGGATGTCTTTCAACTTTGTCCACCAGAGGTTATAGGCAAGCAAATGCGCCGCAATGAAGGTGACTTCCTGATCACCTACATTTGTTTTTATGACCGTGGCGGGTCTGGGCGCCTGCAGATCCAAAACTTTTGAATAGGTGAATGGAAAGCGACTGAACACAGCGGTTACTCCGAAATCTTCATCCACACCGAGCAGGGAATACGGATAATTCTCTTGAAGCCGCGTTTGCAACTGCTCCATCGTTTCAGGCAGTACTTCTTGCAAGGCAACAAGGTCAGGCTGGTTCCTTTGTATGGTAGCTGCTATGGCATTGTAGTCCGTGTTGCTATAAAGAACATTATATGTCATGACGAGGAGAATGCTGGAATCTGACATGCTCGTTGGAATTTTGGGCACGAGATATGGATGATAAAGCCAGAAAAAAATCAAGCCTGGAATGATAAGAAGCAAAGCAGGTTTTCGCTGATGAAAAAGAAAAGAAAATATCAACAGCAGGGGGATCAGCATAAACACATAAACAACAGCCCGATTCGCCAAAACAAGAACCCAGTTTGCATCACCGACCATCAGCCATAAGACAAACCAGACAAAAACAGCCAGTATGTACCCCGATACAAGAATGCCAGGCGAAAACAAGAAACCTAACTTTTTCCTCACTGCTTTTTTTCCCACTCTGCAATAAACTCCTCCCCCTTCCGTATCAACTCATCGTGATCCTCCGGTGCGGGCAAATCTTTTAGAAACTCAACGCCATATTCCTTCAAGCGCGTCTGCACATGCGGCTGACCAGCAGCGAGCCACTTTTCCATGCTCCAGCGCGGGAAGATCGAACTGACATAATAGCCCGTCTTATACTTCTTGAGTGTCGTTGGTGACGAGACGAAACCTTTGCCGGGACCGATATTATGGATTTCACTCAAGCCTACGTTGATATCATCCAACTGAAACCCGGAAGAGAAGCGCAAGGCCTGGTCAATGATCTCGTGACAGTAGATAAATGTCAACGGTGAGACGGCTTTCGATCCTAATGTATCGCCGACAAACGGCGCGATGCCGCCTTTCGTAAGCGTCATCATGAGCGTGTTCATCCAATACGTTTCAGCGGCGAGCAAGTCCATGCCCCAGCCAGTGCCGCTCCCCGATGTGCCGCAATGCGGGATGCCGTAATGCGCCATCATCTCCGCGCACGCCAGACTTACCAGAATACTTTGTGGGTCATAAAAATTCAAAAGCGTCTTCATATCGAGATACACCGGCAACATGCCGAGCAACATCGGCGCGCCTTCTTTATACAACTGACCGATCACGAGTCCCGCCAACAATTCAGCGAGTAACACGGCAATCGTCCCTGCAGGCGTGATCGGTGTCGTCGCGCCAGACAGACTGTAATTCGAGACGATCACCGGCAGTCCGCGCTCGATGGCGATCTTCATCTTATCCACTGTCCCCTCATTCATCACCAATGGCGACACCGGGTTGAAATACGGAATGATAAACGGCTTCTCGCCCAAATCACCGCCGTGCAACGTCTCAAACATCCGCAACACGTCATCGAACTTATGCTCATCCGAACACAACAACACCATCGGCTTGATGCCATTCGCAAAATGCTCCAGGCTTCCAACCAAATCAGTCAGATAATCTTCCACATCGCGCACGATCCCAATCGTCGAGACCATATCGTAATGCTTCAACTTATTCCCCACCCGCACCATATCCTGCATATGTTTGCGCTGAAACTGCACCGGCGTATCCGTATCCGGCTCCTGATAAAACAACGCCGTGACCCCAATCCCAAACCGCGTCCGATCCCCTTCTGCTCCAATTTGGAATTGCGGATTCCCACGCCGGTCATAGATTTGGATTTGCCTTGGAGCGACCTTGATCGCCCATTCGACCAACTTTGCCGGAATCCGCACGGTTCTTCCATCGACGTTTGAGCTGCCCACTTTTTTCTCAAGCATTGCCAACGCGGATGGCGAGTCCACACGCACGCCAGTGGTTGCGAGCAACTTCAATGTGTATCGGTGGATATCGTGAATCTGTTCTTCGGTCAACATCTTCAAATGTGGAAGGACGTTGTTCATTCAATTCTCCTAAGTTGTCGTCATTGCGAGGAGGGCTTTAGCCCGACGAAGCAATCCCCTGCGCCGTGGGAGATTGCTTCGCTCCTATCGAGGCTCGCAATGACAGGTTATTTATTTCTTCATCAATGCACCGATCCAAACACCCATCAACACCAGCGCGCCGCCAAGTATAAATGTAAGCGTGATCTTTTCGCCTCTAAGCATGCTCCCTGCAATGGTTGCGACAATGGGAAACAACATAATGACATAAGAGGTCGCCGAGGCAGACCAGCGCGAGAGGATCCAAATGAAAAGATAGAACATGACCACAGAGCCGGGGATGACCGTATATGCTATTGCCATCCAAGTTGCAGGCAAAATGGGAACATTATGTGTTTCGCCGATCACGAAAGTGGTTACCAATAGGAACAATAACCCAGAGCTGAGAGTGAGCGCGTTGGTCACCATCGGGTGACTCTTGGGAGAAAAAATTTTTAGAATTACATTTCCTTCGGCTGAAATTGCCGAACCAGCGATCAATGCCAGCACAGATAGTATCGGTATGTCCGTTCCTAATTGGGCGCGGGCGGCGATGGAAATCCCAGTCAGCGCGATGACACCACCAAGCAAACTCTGCCAGCGAAATTTTTCAAGCCCATGCAATATGGCAAGAAAGAAAGTCATTAACGGTCCCATGGCAATGATGACCGAACCCAGACTGGCTTGCAACTTGACCAGGCCAAAATACAGCAGCCCGAAACTGAGACCGACCGCAAAGAATCCTGTCACTAATAGCACCAGCGCGTCGCGGCGTTGAGGGATGGGAATCCGCCACAGGTAAACGATCAGCCAAAATAGAAGAGCAGACGCGCCGAGTCGTATCGTCGCCCCCCAATACGGCGCAAGTTCCACGTTGCTGAATCGCACAGCAACTGAATTTCCTCCACCCAGTAGAGCGGTCAGAAAAAAAGCGAACATTGTCAAACGGTTGGATGATGTATTTGTATTCTCCAAATTAGGTCCTATCTAGTCTCGCACTATAAATAATGATCCTCTAGGTAATCCCTGCCGGGGGACGGCGGCTTGAGCATAGAGTAGTTATTTCAGTGTTCGATCAAAAAATCTTAACACCCGTCCCATAAATACAAACCAGGGTTCGCCAATAAAAGAATGACCTTCGCCCTCATATTGGTACATCTCAGCCTCCTTGCCTGCATCACGTAATGCCTGCGTAAGTTTCACTGACCACTCCGGTGGCGTTCCACTAATGAACTCTCCATCTTCAGTGCCATAATGGATTTGAATCGGTGCGGTTACATCATCCAAATGATAATATGGGGAAACCTCTTTCAGCGTATCCGCATCGGTCGCCGCGAAGCGATAGGCATCTTGCAAATTTAGGGGTATATCATTGGGAATCACATCCGATGAATTGCAACCAATGATCAGCTCACCCTGTGCAATATCCCCAAAACAGCCCATGCCCCAGCGATTGATAACATCCAGAGTATCTGCACTGACCGTCGAATACAGCACCGCAGCCCTGACCGTGGTCTCGATATGCCCCTCACTATCGTTCGGGGTTACTCGGCCATCGAGAATTGTTAATACTTTCATTGTTACGCCACCGCCCATGCTGTGACCCCACAGGCCAACGCGATTCGGATCTGCCTGCTCAATGGATGGAATCGCATTCAACAGGTTGATCACATCAATTGCCAGACCAGAATAAAAGAAGCTCTCACCAATATCGGAATTTCCCCAACTACGATAATCGGATGCGAGAGTGATGTATCCATGCTCAGACAGATATGCGGAGGCTCGATCCGTCCCATCGCCAGATATATAAACACTGCGCGCGAAGAATCCATGATTCATCACAATGACAGGGAACGGCCCCTCCCCCACAGGGATTTGCATTACACCAGTGATCGTCAGACCATCGCTGGGATAATCGATCAGGTAACTTGTGTATTTATCGTTTTCATCCAGCGTGGAGCGGATATGAATTTCGCCGCTTTGAAAGTCATGCTGGCGAAGTCCATCAATCGTAAAGGAAGTAATCCATTCTTCAATTGTAGGAGTCGGGGAAGGAGTAAAAGTAATTGTGGGTACAGGCGATGGCGTTATTGTTTCAATGATGACTTGAGGAGAGGGTAGTGTAGCCTCAGGTGACACAGGCGCAGACTGGCAAGCCACAAGCAAAATAAAAACAAACAGGCCAAAGCGCTGTTTCATAGATAAATTGTATCATTTGCTATGCCAAGGGAGAGAGTGTAACCATTTCAGCGAGTGCCAAAGGTGGATAAACAGAAGCCAATCTCGATCATTTCGGGAAAATTCTATTCCCTGACATCGTGTAAGAGTCAAGGCTGCACGCATCACAGGCGGCTATTAAGCCCCCCGCAACTGGGACAAACCCGGGCGCGACAGATGCGCTTATATAAAATCCACTAAAGATTGTTCAGGAAATAATCACGGATCTGCTCTTCCATGAAGATACGATCCTCCAGACGACGCGGACCGTGACGCTCATCCGGGAATAACAACAAGTCATAGGGTTTACGGGACTGTATCAGCGCGCTGATCAATCGGGCGGTGTGACGGAAGTGCACATTTTCGTCTATCAGGCCATGCACAAGCAACAATTTTCCTGTCATCTTTTCAATATGGTGCATCACACTGCTGACTTTGTAACCGTCCGTATTATTTTGGGGCGTACCCATGTAACGCTCCGTATAAAACGTATCATAGCCGTCCCAATGGGTTACCGGTGACTCCACCACAGCCAGATTGAAGGACTCCGGCGCGCGGACCAGGCACATAGCAGACATGTATCCGCCGTAACTCGCGCCGTAGACACCAACACGCGCCGGGTCGGCAATTCCTTGTTCCACCAGCCAGCGGACTCCATCGACCTGATCCTGCACTTCAACATTTCCCATGTCATGTTTGATGGCGCCTTCAAAGGCAAGCCCACGTTTGGCACTGCCTCGATTATCCAGCACAAAAACCACATAACCAAGATTCCGCAAGTATTGCACGCGCATGGAGGCTGTCATTGACCAACTATTGGTCACCAGTTGGGCATGTGGACCACCATAAACATATACAATAGCGGGTTGAAGTTTGCGCGACCTCCTGGCAGGACGATAGAGTGCACCATACAATAGGACACCGTCACGATTTTGGAAGGAAACGAGCTCTGGTGGTCGCAACTTAAGGTCCTTAACGCGCGGATCGTCGTTGACGTAAATCTCGCGCACTTTGCTGCCGTTGGACAACCGTCGCAAGGTGACATGCGGCGGTTGAGTAAGCGAGCTATGGATATCCACAAAATACTTGAACGAATGATCCAGAACGACAGCGTGCATGCCTGCCGAGCTGGTAATGCGGCGCGGTTCATCCGCATCAAACGAGACTGCATAAAAATGAGATTCGAGGGGTGAATCCTTTCGCCCGGTGAAATAAACAACCCCTTTCTTTGCATCCACACCCGCAATGCTTTCGACCATCCATTCGCCTGCTGTTAGTTGACGGATAAGCTTTCCATCGCCGTCATAGAGATACAAATGCTGATATCCACTGCGTTCCGATGCCCAGATAAATCCCTCCGCATATTGTGTCTGCTTCGTTGGCAACCCATATAACGAATTATGCAGATTGATCCACACGCCGGATGTTTCGGTTAGCAGGAGGCGGGATGAACCGGTCTCCGCGTTGAATGAAACAAGATCGAGGCGCGCCTGATCACGGTCCAGGAGTTGAGCTGTGAGGCTTCCGTTTGGCATCCAGCGGACTCGGGCAAGGTATTCGAAATCTCCCAATGACATCCAAACCGGATCACTGCCCTCGAGCGAAACGACCCCCAATCTCACTTTTGCGTTGGACCGTCCCGCGAAAGGATAGCGATGATCTTCCTGGGCATCGTCGCCGACGATCTCCTTCCCTTGATGGACGATGCGATAGACCGGGATGTGCGTTTCATCTACTTGTTCGAACGCCAGCCGTTTACCATCCGGCGACCACCAGTACCCATGAAATCGTTCCATTTCCTCTTGCGCGACATATTCTGCCAGCCCGTTCGTCTTGCCAGTGCCACGAGCGTCATGCGTCAATTGACGAGGTTCGCCACCTTCGGATGAAACGATATAAAGTTCGGCATCCTGCACGTAGGATACCCATTTGCCATCCGGCGAGAATCTCGGATCCAGTACAGGCTCGTCATTAACCTCCAATATTTTTCGAAGCGGAGCGTTCAAGCCATCCTGGACATATAATCCGTCTGAGAAGGACACAAGGATGCGGTTGCCCTTGCGCGGCCATTCGTAGTGTGTGACCCCGGTTTCCATTTGCCGTTGACGTTCGCGCCGCAAAGCTTCTGCCAATGAGACATTCTCTTCCGTTGTTTCTTTGTTGGCTGTAAAGAACAACTGCCTTTCACCTGTCTTGAGATTAAGCGCAAACAATTGACGCGACAGTGTATGATCGGGGCTGTATAGAAAGTTCAGGAGCGAGTCATCCGGGCTAAAGGCAAACGCGCCCGACGCAACGTTTCCCGGTGATGGGTATTTTGCAACTTCTTCAATATGAAAAGATGTTTTGTTCATGTGGGTCCCTATTTTGTTGAACTGGTCTATCAAGGAGGGCGTTGTAATTCTTTTCGGACATTATTCCCTGAATCCTATCAGATATTACTATCTCAATTCCACCCTATTATATTCAATTACACCATCCCTTATTCCCGCCGTGGACATCTCTTCAGCAGCTCGCAACAATTTCACCGCCACTTCTTCATCCAAGTAAGCCTCCCCGCAACTGGGACAAACGCGCGCGGGCACGTTGTTGACTACCAGCCTCATCTCGCCGCGTTCAAAATGGACAGACGTGAGCCCATCAACAATTTCAGCCTGCCTGCAAATAAGGCATATCACGAGGATAAAACCTATTTAACACGAAGTACACAAAGGGCACAAAGGTTTTTGTTTTTTCTTGTCTTTCCCTTCGTGTACTTTGCGACCTTTGTGTTTTAATCTTTTCATCTGCGGCTCTTGAAATCTTTATTCCATTTATCAGGGTCGGGAATATAGACTGTAATAATTGTTGTTTCGTTGGTTTCTGGATTCTCGGATGTCACCACATGAAATGGATGTTTGCCCTGAAAGCCTAGAATCAATCGGCTGGGCTCAGGCATTTCCCCCGAGTAATCTTCGATGGTCTCGCCTGATTGAAGAGCTTGTGAGACTTTCTTCGCGGAGATATTGCGTTCAAACATACGCTGAACAGCATGGACGCGAAAGAGGGTTTTAGAATTTTTCACTGGAAAATCATTCTACTACAGTACACATGCTTGGATTAATCAAAAGTTTGGAGTTTTACATGAATTCATCTATAATATGTTTATTCAGGCATACAAGCGATTAGGTTGGCTATTAATAAAGGGATAATATTATGAAACTATCGGTTGAGCAACTAGAACATGATACTTTTTACACAGACGACAGCCCAGAAGTTCCCCCACCTGACATTATTGCCTATAACGAACTAAGATCATGTGCCGATTTATTTAGAATGGCAAGTCAAGGAATTCTTATTACCCAGCCGGAATTCCAACGAGAAATAGTTTGGAATGGTCCTGATCAAACTAGATTTATCGACTCACTTATCAAACAATTACCAATACCAAGCATGTGTTTTAGTCTTGATTTTAGAGCACAGAAATGGCAAGTCATTGACGGTTTACAACGAATGGCTACGATTATTAAGTTTCTCTCCGGGGAATCGTGGACTTTATCCAAATTAGATGACGTTGATCCGAGAATATCAGGAAAACCTTCATCCCAATTTATTGGGGAGAATTCAGAATTACACGATCTGTTTGTCCGGGTTGAAAACCTTACACTTCCTATCACAGTGCTTAGATGTGATTACTCTAAGAAAAGTCACACAAATTATTTGTTTACAATTTTTCACCGACTAAATTCCGGTGGAATGAAACTGAATAATCAGGAAATAAGAAACTGCATTTATTCAGGCTCATTAAACAATCTGCTTAAGGAGTTAAATAAATATAGCGCCTGGATGAAAATCAACAAAATGAAAAATGAGAGTGGATATAGATTCACAAAGCAAGAATTGATACTTCGCCTCTTTGCCTTCCACGATCAATATCGAAAATTTGGGGGCAGATTGGCAAAATTCCTTAATGAATATATGGCTGACAATAAGGACTTGGACACCCATTCTATTTCGGCGAAGCAGACGATGTTTAATCGCACTATAGATATTGCCTACAAGAAGTTGTTCGAGGGAAGAGTGCCAACAAAATTGACTATTACAGTTTTAGAGGCACTATTAGTTGGAATATCATTGAATTTAGATTACTTAGAAAACCAAACATCGCGCACTCTGAAATCCCTATTTACAGATTTACAAAATCATGAAGAATTTTCAGAAGACAGACTGAAAGAAGGTCTTTCAGGAAAACAACGAGTTATAAACAGAATGTCGGCGGCAGAAAGAATCTTTTCAGGAAATGCATGATTTACAGGGGATATATACTTAAAAGCTTGAAGGTACTAGAAGACTTGTACAACACGTCGACTAGTGCTAACAAAGGATTACTCTACTCTAAAACAGCAATCCTTGAATTATGTGGTTGGATTGAAGAATCAATGGACGTTATTGTTATAACTTGCGCCAACCGAAAAATCAAAGATAAAGCAATGAGGGCATACATAAAAAAGAGAGTGGTTGAAAAGAATTATGGATTTGAGTACAAAAACAATTTTAGATACATGCTGTGCCAAGTCATTGGTTTAGCTAGTATCGAGAAACTTGAAAGAAAAGTTGATCCAAGAAAATTCCAAATTCTGTGTTCTGTACTCGGAACGCTCAAAATTTCTCGTGACGTTGAAGCACATACCCATATAAAAGGAACCACAAAAAGGTTAAATGCTCCATCAGCTACAAAAGCTCAATTTCTTCAAGTGTATGATGGATTAAAGGAAATTGATGATCAACTTAAAAGTTTAGGTTTCTAGCCACAAGAATTTGGGGATAATCATTTCTGAAACCCTGTCCGATACAAATCATAATACATCCCCTGATTCGCCAGCAACTCCGTTTGCGTCCCTTGCTCGATGATCTTCTGCTGTAGGAATCAGGGAACGAAACTAATCGAGCACTGATTCTGATTTTTATCGCACTCGCCGACTTGTTTCCCTTCGTAATAAACAAGGAACGACTCTCCACCGAATAAGTCCTTCTTCTTGAGTTCGAGCGGGTTACCGGCCATTTGGCAATTCACTCCACCTGGCACGTTGGGAGCCTCGCCCGCTTTCCATGCTCCCACACATGCTCCATTTGCGAGATTGACCACACCCCATTCCGATCCCGTGAGCGCACCATTGCCGTCCCCTAATTGCAAGAGCGCCAGAGGAAACTCATGCGCGGTCAGATTGATCACCACTATGCTGTTGCCGTCTTCGGCTCTAACGATGAGCAATTTGTAACTCACCGGCGTTTCGGTAGGCGAAGGAATGAGCGCCAAAGTCGCTTGCGGCTGAAGTACCGATGATGTGGCTGATGATTCCGCGGAGGTGAGAGTCGAGGCGGTCAACGTTGTGGATATCTGATCAGCCGGAATAAATCCACCTCGACCAAAACGGTTCATCAGAGACGGTACAGTAACCAACGCTAAACACAGGAGCGCGAACAACAACAATCCAAGACCGATTACTGCACCCGTAAAGATCAACGGTCGCTTGCTCGGCGGAGAAACAATCGGTTTAGAAGAGACTGATCCATCAACAGGCGGAGGTGTGGGTGCGGCGACCGCTGCTGGGATGGGCGGTAATGGTTGTTCGCCCAACTCCAGCCCGACACGCTCAGAGATATTTTGACGCGGCGCCGCTGAATGCGGCGCAAGCAACGTGGCTGCTGATCGAACTTTCAAAGACTGATCCAGGGCCTCGGAGAGCGCGGCGCCGGTGGGGTAGCGTTCCTCCGGTTTTTTCGCGAGAGCTTTGAGGATGACTGCTTCCAACTCGGGGTTGATGTTAGGCCGCAGTTGGCGAGGCAGAGGCGGCGACTCGCTCATGTGCAGTAGGGCGATATCCAATGGCTCGGGGGCATTGAATGGGACGTTCCCGGTGAACATCTCGTAAAGAATTACCCCGACTGCATAGAGGTCGCTTTGTGGCACAGCCTTCGCAGATGAAATCGCTTGTTCAGGAGCAATGTAGTGGGCCGACCCAAAAATCTCGCCGAGCGTCCCGACTTCGGTGAGGAGCGCCAAACCAAAATCGCTGAGGATGGCATGCCCCTGCTGGTCGAGCAGAATGTTGGCAGGTTTGATATCACGATGGATGACGCCTTTACTGTGGGCGTAATCCAAAGCCGAACAGACTTCATCGATAATCCGATTGGCCTCGTCCGGTTCCATGAATTCCTTGTCAACGCGATAACCAGCCAGCACCGCTTCCAGGTCTGCCCCCGCGACGTGTTGCATCGCCATGTAGAGCCAGCCATCCTGCGTGTCGAAGCGATACA
>JAXIPJ010000256.1:0-5923 GCA_045402985.1 Anaerolineales bacterium | reverse complement strand
CGTGAGCTGGCCCGTAAATCGTCGCGCCGCAAAGACGCGCCCCTGTACATCTACAGGCGTCTTCGCCTGCCATATCGCCTGGTTGGAAGAATTGCAGACTGCGATAAAAAATAAAGCGAAGAATCCTGAAATTGACCATGCGACGACTTCGTGTCCCAGTCCCATGCCAGCGCGTCCCACGTTGACGAGGATTAAGCCGCCCAATACCCCGAGTATTTTTTGTTTGGGCCCGCCCCAGATACTCATCACCAGGCCGCCGGCAACACCACCGATCGCTGTAATCGATGCGACTGTCCCAAGAATGGTTTCATTGTTTCCTGTTCGTGCCAGAATCATGGGTGTGCGTAACACCGCAGCCATTGCCAGTAAATTGACCATCAGGAAGTTAATTTGCAGACCCAGCAAGCTCGGGTTTGCAAGAAAATAACGAAAGCCATAAACTGAGTCCTTCAGGATCCCGCTCCTGGCTCTCTTTCCGGTTTCGGCCCGGGGCAGTTGCGGTATTGGCACAAGCAGTAGTGTTCCAATTGCCACGATAAAGGAGATTACATCAATCAGGATGATCCCTTCCAATTTGACCACGACGATTAATGCCGCCGCCAGTATAGGTGCCAGCACACGGGCGCCCTCCTCCGCCAGCGACATCATGGCGCTGGTCCGTGCGAAGTGTTTCTTCTCGACTAACAAAGTAATCGATGATGAAAAGGCTGGAAATTGAAACGATTCAAACGCGCTCGACAAAGCCAGCAACACATATAAATGCCAGACTTCCAGCGAGCCGCTCCACATCAGGAAAAGAATGATGATGGTCGTCATGCCGGCCGCCAGATCGCTGACCATCATTGTCAGTTTCCGATTCCAGCGGTCCACCAACACACCCGCGAATGGGCTGAGCACTATTCTTGGAATGTTCGAAAAGAAGATCATGGTCGTGAACGTGGTTGCCAGCCCGGTTTGCTGATACAGCCAGATTCCGATTGCAAAGGAAAATAAAGCTGTCCCGATCAATGAGATGAGTTGGCCAAACCAAAGGATGGTGAAGGCAGGCATTCCGGTCAGGCGAGAGCGATCCATTCTTTTCTCCAAATGTAACAGCGGTTACATTCATTCTATTCGCTTTCCCCAAGCCTGTCAATATGAGATTGGGAGAGACTTGATTGGTTATTCCAATATCGCGGGGAGACCGAAGCGCACTGGTAGAGTAGGATCAATAAAACTGATAATTTGTGCCAGTCTGCCCGCCCTGATTTCCAGCACATGCATGCCAAAGGCTTGATATTGATCTGTCTCTGTGCGTTGATAAAGTGCAAAGGCTGGCGCAGCATTTGCACTAGTCCGTGTGAGACGCCAGCGTCCGGCTGCTTTGCCGGCGAACATTCCATCATCTGCAAAGACGGTCGCGGCCGCAAATATGCCAATTGCATCTAGTCCCTCATACCAGGAGGGTGAGGGAGGCATGGCAAAAGCTGCATCCTCTTTGAGCAATGCAACCAGGCCATCCACGTCCGCGCTTTCCCAGGCCTGCACGAAATGATTAAGAAGCCACTGGGTTCTTTCATCGTTCAACGAGTTGGCCGAAATTTCCGGTTCCTTTCCCTGATAACGGCTGGATAAGGTCACGCGTGCACGGTGAAGGGCGCTGTTCACGGATGATACTGTGAGTTCAAGGATCTCTGCGGTTTCATTGGCAGAAAAGTCGAGCACGTCTCTCAAGATCAGGACCGCGCGTTGACGCGGCGGTAAAGTCTGTAATGCTGTTAAAAAGGAGAGTGAAATGCTCTCGGATTCTGTATAGCGCAATTCAGGGTTGAGGGCAGAATCGTCGCCAAGCCATTCGTCGGGGAAAGGTTCAAGCCAGGTCAATTCGGGTGCAGGAGGCGCAATCTGCGCATGTGGGTCGGAGGCGGGAAGGTATTGGGTGGGGAGCCCTCTGCGGGATTGAGACAATCGCCGACTTCGGCGTTGATCGAGTGTATCCAAACAGGCGTTTGTAGCGATCTTGTACAGCCAGGATCTGAAAGAGGCGCGGGCTTCATAAGTATCCAATTTTTTCCAGGCGCGCAGCCTCGTTTCCTGGACCATATCTTCAGCTTCATGTAGGGACCCAAGAATACGATAACAATGAACCTGCAGTTCGCGGCGGTAGGGTTCGGTCAGCTCACTGAAGCGTTGCGAGTTCCCCGCACGGGCGGCGGAAAGATGTTCGGCTTCCAAAGGATTTTTGTTGGGGATATTTGGCATTACGGCTTTCTCCTGCCATTTATTTGACATAATTATGACGGTTAATTGTACTCAAACTGTGCGATCGAAATAGTGTAAATCGGTGATTTCGATACGTCCCCCAAAAACGTGCGGGACTACTCAATCAACGAAGTATTTGACCGCACAGTTTTGACATCTTCTGCCGTCTTATATAGTAAGATCAACAAAAGGAGATAAAAATGAATTACATAACGGTAGTACGTGGCAAACTCAAGGGGAACCCGGCTGATGCCAAAATGGCGCATGATGCAACTGTGGATCAACTTTCTGCGATGACGCGCCCGATGGGTGCGATTGGACACAGGCCGCATCTGAACCCGCAAGACCCAACTGAGTTCCTCGCAATTGATACCTGGAACAACATTGAGGGTCTGCAAAAGTTCATGGGCGACCCAAAGGTTGCTGAGGCGTTCGGCGCGCTCTTTGAAGGGATGCCCGATATTAGTGTGTGGGCTGAATCGGATTGGGCATCGTTCTAGGGCTACTGGGAATAACGGGTGACAGTCACTTCCAAAGAGACTGTCACCCTAAGTTACTGATGAGTTCGAAAAGGAGGAAGTAGGTGTTTGGGCATAACCGTTGTCCCAGAATTTGAAATACGGCTCGTTTATTTAAGTGAACTGATGTTGTAATCGTATTTCTCAAGATACTTCAATATTCTCTGGCGAACTTCTTCTTCAGACGGCAGGATGTCTTCGGCGCATTTGGCAGTGTGCCCGTTGATCATTCCGGTGCGCCAGGTATCTTCTCGTACGTTCAACAAGTACCACTTTTGGCAGACGATCACCTGGATACTTTGAATTTGATAAAAAGGAGGTGCGATCATTTTCGGCGAGCCTGCGGTCGTACTCATAATTTCCCGATCTGCGTCCGGCTCGCCATTCAACAGGGATGTGCCGGTCATCCATTCCGGAGGTGGAATACCGAGATATACCAGCAGTGTAAACGGGATATCTATATTCTGCACGTTATTATTGCGTGTGCCAGCGTGCGCATTTTCCGGAAAGTGGATCAGGAGGGGAATACGCTGGTTGATAGTATATTTAAGACCATGGTCCGTGTAGATCACAAGGATCGTATTATCAAGTTGTCCCTTTTGGGTCAGGTAGTCAAAAATTTTTTTCACGTTTCCATCGAAGCTGAGGATTGCATCCTCGTACTGGCCTTGGTCCCAATCCCTGGCACTTGACCCCTTGGAGAAGACTTGCTTTTGGAAAGAGAATACCGGACCATGCGTGTCCATCATATGTGCAAAGATAAACACCGGACGATCAGCACGGTCCAGCAGGTCAATGATTTGATCCATCCGTTGTTCATCGCTCATGTGGGCGTCGGTATTGTTGACCTCTGATAAAGGGTTATGCATTTCTCTGATAAAAAAGATGTGGAGCAGGCGTTCGCTGGCTCTCTCTTCGATTGTCTGGATAAAGTATGTAGACGGGGAGTTGCCCAATATGGTTCTAATTACATCCGAAGCAGGCAGATTCGAGGATTGGCCGTTGACAATATCAAATCCGTCGAGCAGGTTGAGCCTTCGAGCGTCAACGTAATAGGGAGTGCCAATTTCCACTGTTTGGTAGCCCCGTTGTTTCAAGATGCCTGGCAAATGCTCAAAAGAATCCTTGCCAGAGAGAATATCTGGATAACGAAACACATTGACTGTTATGGCTTCTTTTCCGGTCAGCACTGATGTGGTCGATGGAGTCGTGTTGGAAGCATTGGGGAAGGCGTTTTCGGCAACCAGTGAAGTCTTCGCCAGTTGACTTAAAAACGGCGTTGTTTCGTGAGCGTAGCCGTACATCGACAGGTAACTTGCGCTCAACCCATCGCCGCCCAGAATAATGATATTGGGACGGTTGGCTGAGGATATATTCAGAGGCCCGATGCTCAAGTTGCTTGAATGGAGATCGTTGAAAATGATCGTCAGGATTGTTGCTGTTGAAACAGTCAGCAGACCAAGGGTCAGGAAGGATGCGGGTTTAATGTTCCTGGGAACTATTCGCTTTGAGAGGCGGAGCATCCACCAGAAAAACGCCACAAATCCAAACGCGTAGACGGCTCGCCACAAGCCTTCCATTGAGATCACACCAACCTTGAATACGGTATAGGTGAAATTATCGAGCATGATCAGCGCAGTGATGGATAGTGAGAGTGCCGGAGGAATGTAGCTGAGGACAAGCAGGCGGGGTCGCCATTTGGGACTGTTCACCAGCCAGGCAGGCAGGGAGAGCATGACCGAACCGATCACGAGAGTCAAAGCGAAGACTCCTCCGGTCACAACCAAAACCTCCAGGGACTCAAAAGGCGCAAGGATTGATAAGGAGGATGGCTTGGTCGCAAAGAATAACCATTCCATGAAGGCATAAAAATATGCGCTAAAGACAATGACGAAAAAAAGCGCTTTCCAATTATGATGTTTTTTGTTTTGTGATGTAGAGGTTATCTGGGTCATAGCGGATGAACATTTTACACCCTCTCTTATTCCAGCCTCTGTAAAAAGGTGACTGTCATCCTAGTTGCTGATGAGCTTGAAGAGGATCAAGTATGGGTGGGGCATAGGTTCGTTGATTTCGATCCTGTAGTTAAAGTCGGGAAATTATACAAGAAAATAATTTTGCATTACATCCCCAACCACTTCCCAGCCTCACGCGCGAGATTCGTCACAGGTCCCTGCCGCGCGGTGCATGGAGGTAATGATTCCAAAAATAATCTTCCATATTGCTTGGTTAGCACACGGCGATCTAAAATGGCAACCACGCCGCGGTCTGAGGCAGTACGGATGAGTCGTCCAAATCCCTGACGGAATTTCAGGATGGCTTCGGGAAGGTAATATTGGTTGAACGAGTCTTCGTACATTTCAGAACGGGCCGCAATGAGTGGGTCGGTGGGGACATCAAAGGGAAGCTTTGTGAGCACGACAACGGAAAGGGAATCTCCGGGCACGTCCACGCCTTCCCAGAAGGAGCGCGTGCCGAGCAAGACCGCGCGTTCCGTCGCTTTAAACGATTCAAGCAAGGCGTTCGGTGAGGCGCCATCACCTTGTTCGTACACGTAAATCTCTTCGCGAGCCAGGGGGCCTGTAATCGCTTGCGCGGTTTTCTTCAAGGCGGTATAGGAAGTGAATAGCACGAGCATCCGTCCGCCTGTGGCCTTGGCAGTGGCGAGGATGGCGCGGTCAAGGGCTTGTTGATAGCCGTGGGCGTTCGGTTCGGGGATGTCGTTCGCGATGTAAAGCAAGGCAGCGTTCTCGTAATCATAGGGTGAACCGAGCTGCATTTCATCTGCTTCGTCCGCGCCGAGAGTGTTGCGCAAATATTGGAATTCGCCATGCGTAGTCAATGTTGCGGAGGTGAGGATCAAGCAGCGCTTTTCATGCCATAGATATTTTTCTACCAGGGGTCCAACGCTGAGCGGCGCGGCATTCAAGGAAAGCTTGTTGCCATTGGGCTGGACTTCGATCCAATAGACCATGCCTTGTATAGGCTTGCTGATCATGCCATTGATATTCGTTTCGGCTTCAGTGAGCCTGCGGGCCACATTGCTCATATCTGCCATTACATCCTGAAGATTTTCATGCCCATCGGCGTATAAGTCTGCTGCGGCCTTATAGATTTCTGCCAGCGAAGCGATCAACAAGCTCAGGGTTTCGTCGATTGTGTCC
>JAXIPJ010000447.1:0-7643 GCA_045402985.1 Anaerolineales bacterium | reverse complement strand
TCCAAATCGCTTCGTGCAAGTGCGTTATCCCGCCAATATCATCGAGATGTATCCCAAACCCGAAGATGCGGCCAAAGCGCGCGTGGCACATCACAACGATTGCTTCCTCTCCAGTGACACAGACGTAGGTACATACGAACGTGACGGCGTCGTCACCATCGAACGCGACCAGGCATATCTCGCCGAATTGACACGTTTCACGCCCATGAGTGGTGAGACTTGCGCTCCGTTCCCACCTCGCTCTGAATGTACGAGTGCAATTCAAGAAATGGAACTGCTTCATTTCTCCGCCATCAACGAGGCCTATCACAAAGGTATTCTTCGCAGTTGGGAGGAAGGTGGCTGCCTTGAAGCGATCAACAATCGCATGGGTTATCGTCTCTCTCTCATATCCGCTGGCTTCAACGAGCAAGTCAAACCAGGTGGAGTATTGAATCTCACAGTGAATCTAACCAACACGGGCTTCGCCTCGATCATTAATGAACGGCAATTGTATGTCGTGCTCTCACCTCTTCCACCTGGCGAGCAAGGTCAAAGGGAGTTACAAATTAATCTCGATATTGACCCGCGCGCCTGGGAGCCTGGTAATGCTCAACTCAAAATCAAGCTACATATTCCATCTGATGCAAAAGAATTCGAGTATCGTCTTGCCCTTTGGCTTCCTGATGAAAATATATCTTTACTACCCAACCCTCTTTATTCAATACGTTTCGCCAATGAAAATGTGTTTGATGAATCCACAGGCTACAACATTCTTGGAACAGTCAAAGTGGACAATAGTGCAGGTGGAATCTATCAGCGTGGTGAAGAGTTTGAAGTGATCGAATCAACCTCCTCGATGGAAAGAAGCGTAGTATCGCTGGAGTCAATTCCAACACAGGCTCTCGAATCCGCTGTTGGCGACACACTTGTCAGTAATCCGCAGATTTCGAGTGATGCAGAAAACGTCTATCTATCATTTGATTATGCCAGTGGAATATACAACGCCTTTCAACTTTTTGTGGATGAAGATCAAAATCCAAAAACTGGATATGCTATCAACGGAATCGGCGCGGAAACTCTCTTTGAAAATCATACCTGGAATCTTTACGAAGGCTCAGGCAGCGATTGGAAGTGGGAGCCAACTGAACTTCTGATCCACTTTGAGGATTCAGGTGGTCAAGTCCGCTGGAGCATTTCAAGGAAATTATTGCATTCTTCCAGATTTGATATTGTATTCCAACTGGTCGATATGAATTGGAATGCAGTATTCGTGACGAGCAAGCTGACCTATACCTTGAAATGAAACGATTTAACTCTGCTCTCGCTTTGTTATTGTTTATTGCATCATTTGTGCTATTTATCCGCACGCTTGCACCATCCCTGCTATACGGCGATTCGGCGGAGTTTCAGACAATAGCATATACATTGGGCGTTGGTCACCCCACGGGTTATCCGATTTATGTTTTGCTTGCCAAGCTGTTTACCTTCGTGCCAGTTGGCGATGTTGCTTATCGCGTCAATTTGTTCTCAGCCTTCTGCGCCGCGTTGACGGTTGCGCTCGTCTTTCTCATCATACGCAAACTAGGTGCGATGTATGCCGCTGCTGTTTATGGCTCACTGGCTTTGGCATTGACGCCACTATTCTGGAAGCATGCCTCCATTGCGGAGATTTATGCACCAGCCGCCGCGTATCTGGCATTTATTTTATTTGCTGTCTTTCAATGGAAGGAGACAGCCAACCCACGTTGGATTTTTCTCGCAGGACTATTCGGCGGCTTGAGCTTGGGTATTCACACAACCGTAGCGCTCAGTGGAATTGCGATTCTCCTTTATCTTGTTCTTGTCACGCGTCAACGCGCTGACTGGCTTCTAGCCTCACTCGGTGCTTTTGTTGGCGTAGTTATTTTTCTTGCCTCTTTCCTCTTTCTTGATTTCCTCAACTCGCCCGCAGGTTATTACAACGCTGCCATTTATCCATCCCTCAGCGTTTGGGGAATGACCGCTGCCGATTTCGACTCGCCTTTCGAGCGTCTTGCCTTTCTCTACTTCCCGCCTCAATTCAAAGGACAATTATTCTCTGTATCCTCCGATGAAGTCAAAACGCGCCTGACAGATTTCGGCGAAGCAGCGTCGCGGCGTCTGTGGCTCGCCCTTCTCGGATTCGCCGCACTCTTCATCCCGCAAAAGGGTGCTTCTTCGCGCTGGCGAGAAGCAATTCTATTGATCGTTGCTTTCATCACATATCTCAGCTTCGCCGTAACTTACAATGTTTATGATTTCCATGTGTATTACATCCCTGCAATTCTTATTCTGGTTATCCTTGTCGGGCTGGGAGTCAATGCTATTGTCGAAACTGTAGCGTTGATTCCCAAATTACCGCGTTTTATCCCTGCGACAGTGGGAGTCTTCCTTCTTGTTGCAGGGTTTTATCCGTCAGCAAACAATGTCGCTTCTCACTTGAAGGAGGGTATTCCACCTGGATTGGAAGACTGGGAAAGTTACTTCCATGAATTTCCCGATGCGCGCAGACTCGAAGCCGAGGAGATCGTGAAGGGTATTGAAGACAATGCCATCGTCTTCACTGATTGGGACAGGGCGTACGACTTCTATTACGTTGCTCACGTTTTGCAAGTACGTACCGAAATGGACTTTCATGAAACCTTTCCACAGGAAGGTGTAACTCAATTTGCGGATTCCGCGATTCAATATATTGCAGCAAACATTGAATCGCGCCAGATCTACTTTAGCGAGAGACCATCCCAATTGGCATCCAAATATAAGATAACAAGAGCAGGCTCTCACTTGTTCCGAATCGAAAAGAAATGACCCTCTATCAATTTCCCATGGCTCAAACCCCCAACTGGCAGGTCGTCATGGCGACCGTGCCTTCGGATGAACCCGTTCCCAACTTCGGCATGGGGTTGACCGCGTATGTCATTGGCGATTTATTGCCAAAGCGCAAAGGGAATGAATCTGTTCGTGAAACCATCGAGAAGATCGTGCAGATCCCGATGGCGAGCAAGTTATATATCCGCCCCACCTGGCGGCAAATGCAGAACCAGCGCGGCAAATTGGATTTGTTCGAACATTGGCAAATCACGCTTGAACTCGCGGAGAAATATAACAAACGTGTTGGTTTCCGCGTCATGCTTGCCAACCCTGATAGCGAAGAAGCAACGCTTCCCGATTTTGTTTTGGAAAATGTGCCGATGCAATTTCTTGGCAAAGGCTGGGACGAAAACGATGCCGATGAAGTGCGTGCGAACCGTGAGCATTTCATTCCACATTATCATCATCCTTATTTTCTTGAGGCCCTTAATGAGTTCGATGAGCTTCTCGCCGAGCGGTATAACGGTCACGCGTGCATCGAATACATGGATACTTACATGCACGGCTTCTGGGGTGAGGGCCATGCCTGGCCCTTTGAATCCATCTCGCCCTTTCCCGATCAGGCAACGGGCATCGAAACATGGGTTCACATTTTCGAAATGCAGCGCGCTCACTGGAACAAAACGCCTCTCGTCACCAACCTGCAACCTGATATCAGTAACGTCGGCAACGATGAACTCGTCCGCCGCACCATTGAAGCAGGCGAGTGGCTTCGCTCCGATACGATTTTCATCGAGCCACAACAAATCGAACTTGCAGGCAATCGCCCTCCTCACATAGCATTTGTCTCTGAAGTAGGTATGTCTGATGGCACGCCTGAATCACTTCGTCTCGAAAACGGAATTCCGCACACTGAGAATATCATCGCGCATGTCAGAGATGTTGGCGCGAATTACTGGTCATTGTGGAACTGGCATAACATCCATGCCAATCATGTAATGAATTATTACAACCAATTTCCTGAAGGAATCGACGGACTCAACCGTGTGATTGGATACTGTATCCGCCCTGCGTGGATCTGGACATACGGCGAATCGCCTCACATGGGACTGATCGTTGGTCTTTCCAACGACGGCATTAGCGGCGTCCCAGGCATGATTCGGTTAACCCTGCTCGACCAGAGCAGTAGCCCTATCTCAAGCGCAACACTGGACGCGGGTCATCCGATTCCGCATCAGGTGAAATTGACGCGCCTCGAGTTGCCGGAAGGCGTCGGTTGGGAAGGGACGCGTCTCAAAGCTGAGTTGATTGTCAAAGGGATGAGTCATCCCGTCCGCTGGGCATGCCGTGAGTCAATCAATCCCGATGGCTCAATAACATTGACAGGAAATCCATATCTATAAAGGAGACTACATGACCAAAATCACATTCATCGGCGCAGGGAGTCTCGGCTTTACATCTGAACTCGTGCGCGACATCCTCACTTTTCCGCTTTTGGAGGATGCAACTCTCTCACTCATGGACATAAACTCTGAACGACTCGCATGGGCGAAAAAGGGAGTTGAAAAACTGATCGCGGCTGGTAATCGTCCCGCAAAAGTGGAAGCGACAACAGATCGGGCTAAAGCGCTCAAGGGCGCGGACGTCGTCCTGACCACAATCCTTGCGGGGAGCACGGAAGTCTGGCGGCATGATATTGAGATTCCCAAGAAATATGGCGTGGATATTAACGTCGGCGATACGCGCGGACCCAGCGGCATTTTCCGATTCCTACGCACTATCAATCCTATGCTCGATATTGTCCGCGACATGGAAAAATACTGTCCGAACGCGGTGTTGCTCAACTACACCAACCCGATGGCGATGTTGTGCGCCGCGCTGCAACGACAAACGTTCATTCCTGTCACTGGTCTATGCCATTCGGTGCAGGGTACAGCAATGATGCTTGCCGAATGGATCGGCGCGCCTTATGAACAAATTGATTATTTGTGCGCGGGCATCAATCATCAGGCCTGGTATATCGAATACAAATGGAACGGCGTGGATGCTTATCCGCTCATCCACAAAGCCATCGCTGAACGACCTGAAATTTACAACCACGAACAGGTCCGCAACGAAATGTATCTTGCCATCGGAAAATATGTCACTGAGTCTAGCGGGCATAACTCTGAATACAATCCCTGGTTTCGCAAGCGCCCGGATCTGATCGAAAAATATTGCAAGGATGGCAGCGGCTGGAACCCCGGCGAGTATGCATATATTCTCAAAGAGTATCAGCACAACGAAGCCACATGGCAGGATCAGGTCAAGGAACGACTCGCCCAACCTCTCACCGAACAAGACTTGCAGCGCGAACACGAATACGCCGCCTACATCATCAACGCCTTGATGGGTGGTGAAATGTTCAAGTTCAATGGCAACGTTCGTAACACGAAACTGATTGATAATCTGCCCGAAGGTGCGTGTGTCGAAGTCCCAGTTGTCGTAGATAAGGCTGGGTTCCATCCCATCCACGTGGGCGCGCTACCTGCTGAATGTGCATTGCTGACCCAACTCTCCAGCGGCATAGAAGAGATGGCCATCACAGGTTCCATTGCTGGCGACCCGACCATGATCTATCGCGCCATTGCCCATGACCCACTCACCTCGGCCGTGTTATCTCTTGCCGAGATCCGCCAGATGACCAACGAACTCTTTGCACAACACAAGGATTATCTGCCACAATTCAAACATCATGCGGTCTGAGGACTTCCTGAAGCTCATTCTTTTTTGGATGTGAACCCGCCTCTCTAATACCCGAACCTGCTTACCGACAAATGGAGTTTTACCTACGCTCATGACATCTCCCGTTTCCTCCTCAAAGAACTGGTGGCATCCCACTGTGGGACTCCCCTGGCAATGGCAAATCGGCAATAATGAAATTGACACATCCATCGCAGCGGATGTTTATGATGTTGATCTATACGTTGAACAAGCCATCATCGATGAGTTACACGCCAAAGGTCGCAAGGTCATTTGCTATATGAGTGTTGGCTCATGGGAAGATTGGCGACCCGATAAAGATCAATTCCCGCCTGAAGTATTAGGAAAAGATTACGAAGGCTGGCACGGTGAAAGGTGGCTGGACGTTCGTCAGATCGACAAACTCGCGCCCATCCTGCTTGCGCGTCTGGACTTATGCAAATCAAAAGGCTTCGATGCGGTGGAGCCAGACAACATGGAAGTCCACACTAACGACACAGGTTTCCCGCTCACCTACGAAGACCAATTGAGATTCGCGCTTTGGCTTGCTGACGAATCCCACCAACGCGGCCTCGCCATCGGCATAAAGAATGCGCAAGATCAGGTGAAAGATCTGGTCGAACATTTCGATTTCGCCATTACTGAAGACGCCTTTTATTACGGCTGGGCTGAGAAGATGTCCCCATTTATCAGATCAGGCAAACCCGTCTTCGCCGCGGAATATACCGACATGAACGTTGACTTCAACGCTGCTTGCAAATGGGGCAAATCAAATAGATTCTCGTTTATTCTAAAACATCGTCAACTCGACGCGTGGGTAAAGACTTGTCCGTAATGGATTGGGAAGGAGGTGGTCATTCTAACTCTAACCTATCGTTGAGCGCGTGGCGGGGTGCGTTCGCTGATATCCATGTCCCTGTCAGGCACACCGTAAGGCGGTGTCGTGGATATGTAAATGATATGGAAAGGAGATCTGAAATGAAACAGTTCAAAAGGATGATCGTCGGTATTACGATGATCATAATACTGGTAGCAAGCATGTGGGCGGTAAATCTGTCCAGTGTTCAGGCCGCCCCGCCCGGTGCCCCTAAGACCAAGACGCCAACACCCACGGTCACCCCTATTGTGACGCCTCTGCCGGCTGGCAATTACTATGTCTCCGTCACTGGGAGCGACTCCAATAATGGCAGTCAGGCTTCGCCCTGGCGACATATCCAGTATGCAATGGATCGCATGGGCGCAGGCAGCACCGTCCACGTGATGAATGGCGTGTACAACGAAACGGTCACATTCCGTAGTTCAGGCTCGGCGGGTGGTGGATATATCACCCTGCAGAATTTCTCAACCCACACACCTGTCATTGATGGAACAGGACTGCCCATCGTTAGCGAGACGGGCCTGGTTGTGATCGAGAACAGGGCTTACGTCAAGTTAATCGGTTTCGAGATCCGCAACCTGCAAGCGGGGGGGAGCACATCGGTCTTCCCTGCAGGTATCTGGATTCGAGGTAACGGCGACCATATAGAAATCCGCAACAACAAGGTGTATAACATCGAGAACAGTTGTAGTCACTGCGGCGCGCACGGAATTGCCGTGTACGGCCGCGATCCCAATGCTTCCATTCACGATCTCATCATAGACGGCAATGAGGTCTACGACCTGCAGACCGGCTGGAGCGAGTCGATGGTGCTAAATGGAAATGTGGAACAGTTCGTCGTGTCCAATAATATCGTCCACGACAACGACAATATCGGGATCGACTTTATCGGTTTCGAAGGCGAGAACCCAAATCCAGCCGTGGATCGCGCCCGCAATGGTACGGTGATCGGGAACCGGGTCTACAACATTAATTCCTTTGGGAATCCGGCATACGGAAACGAGCGCAGCGCCGGCGGCATCTATGTTGACGGCGGCACGAACATCCTCATTGAGCGCAATATCGTTCACCATTCCAACCTTGGCGTTGAACTGGCTAGCGAACATGGCGGCACAGCAACCAGCTTTATCACGCTCCGCAATAACTTCTTCTACAGCAATACACAGGCCGGAATTGCCATCGGAGGATACGACAAGCGCCGCGGCAGCACTGA
>JAXIPJ010000246.1:0-73078 GCA_045402985.1 Anaerolineales bacterium | reverse complement strand
TAATGGCTGGCAAGGACGATACATTGTTCGCGGTCTCAGACGGTGTTGTGATGTATGACGTGACACACGGACAAAAGCGCGTTAACATTGTTCCGCATGTAGAGGTATAAAATGAGAGCCGATATTCATCCCACTTATTTTCCCGATGCGAAGGTGACTTGTGCATCCTGTGGCAAGACATGGACAACCGGTTCAACCAAAAAAGAGATCCGCGTGGACATTTGCTCCAATTGTCACCCATTCTTTACCGGCGAATCCTCACGTCTGCTCGACATTGAAGGTCAGGTGGATCGCTTCTACAAGAAACTTTCTGTTCGCCAAACTTATGTTGAACAGCAGAAAGCGAAGGAAGAATTGAAGGGTTCGCCCGAGCGACCCATCGCCGAGTTAGGGCTCACGACCCGCGCGGCAGAATCTTTGAAGAAGGCTGGCATTGAGAATGTCGGTCAATTCCTTGAGAGGCTGAGCGCAGGCAACGAAGCTGTGTTGGCAATTGCTGGCTTCGGTCAGGCTTCATTGACAGCCGCCAAGAAGAAGCTGCGCTCCCTTGGCTACGAACTTCCCGACGCGGCAGCCTAAGACTTGCAGAATAAGTAATCTCAGGTAAACTTACAGGCAGATGTTCTCACATCTGCCTGTTTTATTATCGGGCTTATATCTCAGCGATTCAAGGGTCATAAAAGAATTATGAAACATACGAACGGTTCAATTGAAGTGGTTTGTGGTTCAATGTTCAGTGGCAAAACGGATGAGTTGATCCGTCGCTTGATACGCGCCACGATCGCCAAACAAAAAGTTCAGGTGTTCAAGCCAGCCATTGATATCCGCTACGCCGTGGAAAAAGTCACATCCCATGCAGGGTCAAACTTCGATGCAATTCCAATTGAGAACGCAGTGGAAATTCGCGACAAACTTGATGAAGATACGACTGTTGTAGGGATCGATGAGGCCCAATTCTTTGACCCCGAAATCATTCCTCTGGCTGAGGAGTTGGCGTCCCGCGGCATTCGCGTCATCGCAGCCGGACTGGATATGGATTTTCGCGGCGAGCCTTTCGGCCCGATACCGGTCTTGATGTCGATGGCCGAATCTGTTGACAAACTCCATGCCATATGCATGGTATGTGGTGATGACGCATCACGTACACAAAGGCTGGTTAACGGTAATCCCGCAAAATATAACGATCCGGTTGTTATAGTGGGCGCATCTGAAATGTATGAAGCCCGTTGCCGCGCGCACCACGAGGTTCCACGCTAGGTGGTTAGTGATCCAGTTGAATAGTTTTACAGCAAACCCCTGGCGCGATAACTTTCGAGCTACAAAACCATCAAACTAAGACCCAACAGTATGCAAAACTATAATGACATCCTCGCCGAAATTTTGATCGATGAAGAAACTCTTCAGGCGCGCATCAAAGAACTCGGCGCGGAAATTAGCGTCGATTACCCAGAGAACAGCCTTCTGCTTATCTGCATCCTGCGTGGCGGAGTTCCCTTCC
Source organism: Anaerolineales bacterium (assembly GCA_045402985.1). Lineage (GTDB taxonomy): Bacteria > Chloroflexota > Anaerolineae > Anaerolineales > Villigracilaceae > Defluviilinea. The sequence goes on along the minus strand of JAXIPJ010000246.1, from coordinate 71,580 downwards.
TTGTTGATCTTAGCCGCTATATCACCTCCTTGCATATGGTGGACTTCATGGCGGTCTCGTCATATGGGATGGGCAAACGTGAATCGGGGGGTGCAGTGCGCGTCGCGATGGATTTGCAGATGGATATCCGCCACAAGGATGTGCTGCTCGTCGAAGACATTGTTGATAGCGGCCACACGATAGCATCCGTGTTGGAAATACTTCAGATCCGCCAGCCACGCAGCCTCAAGGTATGCGCGCTGCTTGATAAATCAGAACGACGCGAAGCAGTTGTACCCATCCATTATCGCGGTTTCGATATCCCAAACAAATTTGTCTTTGGATACGGCCTCGACCTCGACGAATATTATCGCAACCTGCCCTTTATCGGGGTCGTGGATCTCGAAAAATATAAACCAACCCCTTGATTTACGATTTTTGATTTACGAGTTACGATTTTGATAGCCTATTGAAAATTTATGCCAGACGATTCTCAAACACCTGCTTCTCCATATGCTGGCCGTTGGGTCGCCCGTGTTCGCGGCAAGATCGTTGCGCAAGGAGGCACACCTGAGCAGGCCCTCCATGCCGCGCAAAAAAGCAGGCACAAGGAAAAACCGGAAATTATTTTCATGCCTGCGCATTATTCTTATTCGCCTTTGATCGACAAGGTCCGCGACGCGCTCCCAAATCAGGATATCCATCTGGTCGGCGGCGCGGTGCGGGATATGCTGCTGAAGCACCTCTCGCTGGACCTCGATTTTGCCTTGCCTTCGAATGGCATTTCCAGCGCCCGACGCGTTGCCAACACGCTCAAAGCGGACTTCATGGTGCTGGACGACCAGCGAGATACGGGCCGCGTTATCGTGACTGAATCTGATGGCGCGCGCACCTTCCTTGATTTTGCTGCGTATCGCGGAGCTACTCTGGATGAAGATCTGCGTGCCCGCGACTTCACGATGAATGCCATTGCATATGACCTGCGCGCCAGCACAATTATTGACCCGCTCAATGGTGCATCCGACCTGCGCGCAAAAACGATCCGCGCCTGTTTGCAGACATCCATTGCCGATGACCCGGTGCGCATCCTGCGCGCCGTACGACAAGCCGCGACATTTGATTTTAAGATCGAACGTGAAACGCGCAGGTCAATGCAGCAGGGCGCGCATCTATTGTCAAACATTTCGCCTGAACGAAAGCGCGATGAATTATTCAAGATCCTTGAAGGCCCACAGCCTGCCGCGTCCATCCGGGCACTGGAAATGCTGGACAGCTTCCCGTATCTTCTACCAGAACTCTCCGCGTTGAAAGGCGTGGAGCAATCCCTGCCACACATTTACGATGTCTGGGAGCATACGCTCAGCGTTATGGGATATCTTGAAGAAATCCTTGCTGCGTTAGGAACAGCTAAATTATCGGAGGAAATGAACGAGCCTCTCATAGTTATGCTCATCAATCATCTTGGAAGATTTCGAGAGCAGTTCGCAATGCATTTTGCTGAATCGCTCAACACAGATCGCTCTGTCCGATCTGCGCTGTTTTTCGCCGCGTTGTACCATGATGTTGAGAAGCCAGCCACAAAATCGGTGGATGAGGCGGGCCGCGTCCGCTTCTTCGACCATGATATAAGAGGCGCCGAGGTCGCGGCAAAGCGCGGACAAGCATTCAATTTAAGTAATCATGAAGTCGAACGCCTCAAGACGATCATCAAAAATCACATGCGCTTTCATTTCTTCACAAGCCGCATGGAGGGCCATAAACAAGAACCTTCCCGCCAGGCAATTTATCGCTTCTTTCGCGATTCAGGCGAAGCAGGTGTTGATCTTGTCTTATTAGGTCTCGCAGACTTACGCGGCACACAAGGCGAATCACTTGCTCAGGAAACATGGACTGCCGCGCTGGATGTCGCGCGCATATTGCTCGAGAACTATTGGGAAAAGCGCCAGGAAACCATTGCCCCGCCACGCCTGCTGGATGGCAACGACCTGATGCGCGCCTTAAATCTTGAGCCTGGGCGTGTTATAGGTCAACTTCTCGAAGCGATCCGCGAAGGACAGGCAACTGGTAAAATCAACACGAGAGAAGATGCAATTTCATCCGCGCATGAATGGCTCGTTGAACATCAAAAATCATAAATCTGAAACTATAAATTGCCATGAATATCGTTTACTTCGATCTTGAAAGTCAGAAGCTTTTTGAAGAAGTTGGCGGACGCCATCCAGCAAAGCTCTTATTGGCATGCGGGGTGACGTGGTCTAGTGCTCGCAACGATTTTGCCATCTACTGGGAACAGGAAGCATCCGCATTGATCGCCGAACTTAAGTCCGCAGATCACGTGATCGGATTCAACATCCTCAACTTTGATTATGAAGTGCTGAAACCTTACGCGCCGAATGTAAACTTTCGCGCCATCCGCTCAACTGATATGCTGCAGGATATTTATCGCACATTAAATTTTCGTTTGAGTTTAGACTCGATTGCGAAGGCAACTCTGGGGGCAACGAAAAGCGCCGACGGGATGCAATCTGTCAGATGGTATCGCGACGGCGAATTGGATAAAGTGGCCGAATATTGCAAAGCAGATGTTGATATCACGCGCCGCATCCATGAATTTGGACGCGACAATGGATTTGTGTATTACTATTCGAAATTGGGCAGCAAATTGAAAGTAGCCGTGAACTGGAAGTAAACGCCATCTATGCTCTTTCCGCCGTCCTCGGCGTAAAGTCCAGCAAGGATAGCGTTGAAAGTAGAGGAGAAAATAATGGAAAAAATAAAAATTAATGATATTGAACTTGCATATACCCGCCGCGGAAAAGGCACCCCGCTGGTACTTTTGCACGGATTTCCACTTGACCATCATCTTTGGGATGATATTTCATCGCTGCTGGAAGATACATTCGAACTCATCCTTCCAGACTTGCGCGGCTTTGGTGAGTCTACAACAGTGGATGCGCCATATAGCATGGACGATTACGCATCCGACATTGCTGGTTTGCTCGACCAACTTGGTATTCAAAAAGCCGCAGTAGCGGGCCATTCGATGGGCGGATATGTAGCATTGGCGTTTGCAAAACTCTATCCGGAGCGTGTGAGCGGGCTTGCACTGATCTCTTCACAGGTGCTTGCCGATCCTCCCGATCGAAAGGAAGGCCGCTACAAATCCGCAGCGGACATGGCAGAAAAAGGAATTGGCGGTGTGGTTGAAGCAATGGCTTCCAAATTCACGTCCGACCCACGCTTGCAAGCTATTACACGCACGATAATGGAAAAGCAACAGCCAGCTGCATATATTGGCGCGCTCAAGGCAATGGCTGAACGAAGGGATTCAACATCGCTGCTTAGTACATTTAAGTTTCCCGTGGTGATCGTTCATGGTGAAGCAGATGCACTTATACCTGTTGCGCGTGCCCGCGAAGTAAAAGCGGCAATTCCAGATTCGCATTTTGTTGAACTGAAAGACACTGGACATGTGCCAATGCTTGAATCAGTACAAGAGACTGCAGAAGTGTTACAGCGTCTTACATAAGACAAAGTCCCCATCTTGAAGCGATGGGGACTTTTATTTAATGGCATTAGCTTACGGCTGAGATTGAAGCGAGTGTCTGTTTTCTGTTATCAGGAGGTGGGCAAAGGTCCTAATAAGCTTGGGTTATTCATGGATAAGGCCGGCCCTTTGCGATCCACAAGCCGTTTGATATGTGCTACCAGAATGCGGCTTGGCGTAGGCTTGGTGAGATAATCATCCGCGCCAGCGTCCAGAACACTGGCCACCATCGAAGGATCGTTGAGGGCTGAAAGCACGATGATGGGCACATTGCTAAATGCACGTACAGCTTTACAAACCTCCCAACCATCCATCTCGGGCATCATCAAGTCCAGAATTACCAGATCTGGCGCTTTTTCCCGGATTTGAGTGAGCCCTTCTGAACTACTGTTGGTGGCCCATACATTAAAACCTTGCGTATTCAGTAGAACGGAAAGAAGATCAGTAACGGCACTATCGTCGTCTATGACAAATATTTTTGTGGTCATGGTTTTTCCTATCTGCGCCCATTATCACCTATTAAGAGATGATTTTACTTTGCAATGGACTAACAGATAAATATGAATTTTTAGTGTGCGAAACCTTGCTTTTGTACCGTATCGTTCAGTGGTAAACTTCTCAGGAAATTATAACATTACCCTGGAGGTTTCGATGAGCAAGTGGGTCTATCAGTTTGATGAAGTGGCAAAAGCCGAAAAATATGCAGGTTCCTGGGAAGACGTTCGGGCCCTGCTTGGCGGGAAGGGCGCGGGACTTTCGGACATGACGCGCGCGGGCGTGCCTGTGCCACCAGGCTTTACGGTCACAACGGAAGCTTGCAACTGGTTCCGTAAAACCGGCAAATTCCCCCCCGGAATGTGGGATGAAGTGCTGAAGGCAATGAAGGTCGTTGAAAAACAGGCTGGCAAAAAATTTGGTGATCCGAAGAATCCATTGCTGGTTTCATGTCGTTCGGGCGCCAAGTTCTCAATGCCCGGAATGATGAACACGATTCTGAACATTGGGTTGAATGATAAAGTGGTGGAAGGTTTGGCCGAGCTCACGGGAAATCCGCGCTTTGCATGGGATTCTTATCGCCGCCTGATTGAAATGTTTGGTACCACAGTGTTCAACCTGGACGACGAGATCTTTGAACATCCCATGGCCAAATATAAGGCCAGCAAGGGTTATAAAGTTGATACTGAAATGACAGCTGAAGATTGGCAGGCGTTGGTCGCCACCTTCAAATCTGCCTATAAGCAGCATATCGGCTCTGATTTCCCGCAGGATGTTTATAAACAGCTCGAACTGGCCATCAAAGCCGTATTTGAATCATGGACTGGCAAGCGCGCGGTGGATTATAGGAATAAAGAGAAGATCTCGCATGAACTCGGGACCGCGGTTAACATCGTAACCATGGTCTTCGGCAATATGGGTGATGACTCTGGTACAGGCGTGGCATTCACCCGCGACCCCTCCACGGGCGATAAGAAAATGATGGGCGAATATCTGCTCAACGCGCAGGGCGAGGACGTGGTGGCAGGAATTCGCAATGCCAATCCGATCGAAAATCTGTCGCAGAGTATGCCCAAAGCCTACAAGCAGTTCATGGATATTTCCGGCAAACTCGAAAAACACTACAAGGATGTGCAGGACGTGGAGTTTACGATCGAGCGCGGCAAACTGTGGATGCTTCAGACGCGCAATGCCAAGCGGACGGCCAAGTCCGCCGTGAAGATCGCAGTGGATATGGTTAACGAACGGTTGATCACAAAAGAGCAGGCAGTCCAGCGCATCACGCCAGATACAGTGGATTCTCTTCTGCATCCGCAGTTCGATGAAGCCGCCATGGGTGACGCGGAAAAGAGTGGGAAGTTTTTTGGCAAAGGCGTGAATGCATCTCCGGGCGCGGCAGTCGGGCAGGTATATTTCGATGCCGATACTGCACAAAAAATGGCACAAGAGCAAAAGCAGGATACCATCATGGTGCGTCCATTCACGAAGCCTGACGATGTACATGGAATGATCGCATCCAAAGGCGTGCTCACCAGCGAAGGCGGAGCAACATCGCACGCGGCGGTGGTGGCGCGACAGTTCGGAATCCCATGCGTGGTCGGCGCTTCGGCGATCAAGATCGATCTTGAAAAACGTCACATGACCGTCGGTGAGACTGTCGTAAAGGAAGGCGAATGGATTTCCGTGGATGGCACAACGGGCAAAGTCTTCCTGGGAAAGATGCCCACAACCTCTCCATCGCTTGAACAACAAACTGAATTATTAACTCTGCTCAAATGGGCGGATGACATCTGTGCACGCAAAGATATGCGTGCGGCACCCGTCAAAGGGTATCCAACGCGCGGGCTCCAGGTGTGGGCTAATGCAGATTATCCACAGGATGCGCGCCGCGCCCGCTCTTATGGCGCGGTGGGCATCGGTCTGTGCCGCACCGAGCACATGTTCTTTGAACCCGAGCGTTTGCCAATTGTTCAGGACATGATCCTCTCTGAAACCAGCGAGGGACGTACCGCCGCTCTTAATAAACTGCTCCCCTACCAGCGCAAAGATTTCGATGGTCTCTTTGAAGCCATGGACGGTTACCCGGTCATCATCCGCTTGATCGACCCGCCTCTGCATGAGTTCATGCCGGATGAAGAGAAACTCCTTGAAGAAGTGATCACTATGCGCGTCAAAGGCGAAACAGATGGCTTGAAAGAAAAAGAGGACTTGCTGACTGCCATCAAAGGGATGCATGAATCCAACCCGATGATGGGACTGCGCGGCGTCCGATTGAGCATCTCGATGCCGGAGATCGTGGAAATGCAAGTGCGCGCCATCTTCGAAGCCTCAGCAGATTGCACCAAACGCGGCATCGTCGTCAAGCCCGAAGTGATGATCCCGTTGACAGGTACGGTGAAGGAACTCGAATGGATTCAGCCGCGGCTGGAACGTATTGCGGCGACCGTGATGGAAGAAAAGAAAGTCAAATTTGAATATAAATTCGGCACTATGATTGAGATCCCGCGCGCGGCTGTGACTGCCGAAGAGATCGCGAAGCACGCAGAATTCTTCTCGTTCGGCACCAACGACCTGACACAAATGACCTATGGTTACTCGCGTGATGACGCCGAGCGCAACTTCCTGGTCACTTATGTGGAGCAGGGAATTTTGGAGCAGAATCCGTTTCAGACACTGGACCGCAATGGCGTAGGCAAATTGATGGAATGGGCCATTGCAGAGGGTCGCAAGAGCCGCCCCGATCTTGAAGTGGGAATCTGCGGCGAACATGGCGGCGACCCAAGCTCCATTGAATGGTGTCACATCATCGGCAATAATTACGTTTCGTGCTCACCGTTCCGAGTGCCAATAGCGCGCCTTTCCGCGGCGCATTCTGCTCTAAAGCATCGTCCGCAGGAGAGGGCAGGTACACCAAAGAAGAAAATTTCTGCAAAGAGCAGACTTTCAAGGGTAAAAACAAAAGTTGCCAAAAAGAGCGTAAAGAAGAAGTGATGAACATAATTAAACTATCCCAAAGAAAATTCTTGGGATAGTTTAATTTGTATCATATCATTACACTATCAGTAGCCGTCTCGGTCGTAACCCGCGCAAGAGTTAACCGTCATGTATGAGACTATTACGTTCGGTTAAACGACTTATCATCAAAATACGAGGGGTGGCACGGTAGGTATCTCAAGATTCATGAATCGTGCCTGTATTTCATGAAGAAATAGAATGGAACTTCTATGGGAAAAATCCTTATCGTTGACGACGATTTAGGCACGACCAAACTGCTAGAATTTATTCTCTCCAAAGAGGGTTATGATGTAGTATCAGTTAATAATAGCTATGACACGCTCCCCGCGGCACTGGCGCATAAACCTGATCTAATTCTCCTTGATCTAATGATGCCAAATGTCGACGGCCTCGAAGTCTGTAGAAACCTGCGTGCAAAGTCCCAATTTATGCACATCCCTATAGTATTCTTTACATCAATCGGAGATGTCGAGCAAAAAGTAGCGGCTTTCGGATCAGGAGCAAATGATTTCATTACTAAACCCATCCACCCTCAAGAACTTAAGCTAAGGATCAAGGCGTTGATTGGGAATGGGGGAAATGGGAACCACAGGTGATTTAATGAATAGACATAAGTTCTATCAAATTGTTGTCTATGTTTCCCTTTTTTCTGCTTTCCTGGTTCCTCAGAAATATGCTTATGCCCAAGACCAAAATTTTGTTGAGATTCCTTTAGAGACCTTTCATGACGAACAACCAGTAGAGCTACTTGGCCTCATTAGTAGTCAAACACTTAATATTCCTGTCCCTCAGAGTTGGTTGCTGGGGGAAGAAAACTGGATAGAAGTTAAAACTTTAGCAAGCTCTCTGTTGGATTTGAAAAGGTCCTCCATAACCATCGCGCTCAACGGCTTACAGGTTAGCTCCTACAGTCTTGTAAAAATCGCAGATACGAAACAAAAAATCCTCATACCGGCGAATATGTTTAGTCAGGGGAACAACACGCTGACATTCACAGGCACTTTGTATTTGCCTGACGACCGGGAAACGAACTGTCAAAACTGGGATGATCCTTCGCGATGGTTAACAGTTGAGCCTGGGGGAATGCTGCACCTGTCCTTTGTCAGGCGTGATCTGTCAGTTGACCTTTCCACTTTTCCACAGGTTCTTATTGAACCATTGGAAAGGTATCTGCCAAATGAAGATAAGAGGCAGACGTTGATTGTCCTGCCAGAAAATAGCACGCAGGACGATCTAACGTCCTTATCTACCATATCTTATATATTGGGTAGCACTAGTGATATTAGATATAACTGGCATCCAAAAATTGTGACTGAGGGTCAGTTCAACCCTAATATCTCAGCCAACCGTAATGTTATTTTTATTGGTCACGGTCCAACTGAGTTGCAGGATACGGCGAGTAGTGATAAAAATTACATTGCGCTGCTTCCATCGCCATGGGCCCAGGGCTATGCAGTGATGATACTTGGCGACCAAAATAGACAGGACGGCTTTAGCCCTGCAATGGTATTCAGTGATCCTGCCAGAAGTGTTTTATTGCACGGAAATGTGGCCTATGTAGATCACCAGGCTCCGCTGATGCCTCCACCTTTCCCGAACGACCTTTCGTTGGAAGACTTGGGATATCTTGATCGCACAGTAAGAGGCATCGGCCAGCAGAATCTTATTTACAGCCTATACGTTCCATACGACGTTGATCCTGCTTTGGTAAAACTGAACCTTGTGTTAGTTCATGCTCCAGATTTGGATATTCAAAATTCCTCTTTTACCGTTTATCTAAATGGTTTCAGTATAGCAGGCATATTACCGACGGCTCGCAGTTCAACCGGGGAACCCATTACGGTTGGCCTCCCGGCAAGCAAATTCCGCCCAGGTATAAACTTTATACGTATAAAGTTTGATTTGCATGTTCCTTATAGCTCTTGCGAGCGTGCACCAGAATCGGTATGGGCTACCATATTAAATAATTCTACTCTGGAAGTAACCTACCGAAACCGATCTCCTATTCCTTCCTTAAAGCATTTTCCTCTGCCTTTTAGTGATTACCCTGGCTTTACCTACGTTGTTCCAGATCAATATGATCAAGATGATCTTGGCTCTATCTCGAGATTATCATTCATGATGGGAAGGTCCGCCTACCCACTTAACTACCCTCCTCAGGTAATGACTGCCAGTAACTTTATGCAAAATGAGACAAAACAACGCAATGTTATCCTGGTCGGCCTGCCTTCTCAAAATTCAGCGACCAGAAGCACAAATGATTTGTTACCGCAGCCATTTACCCAGGATGGAAATTCCCTGCAGGATGGCTATGGGATCTATCTTCCCACTTCAGACAAAGATGCGAGTTTAGGGTTAATGCAGATTATTCCTTCGCCCTGGATAAAAGGAGGAACCGTCCTGATTCTAACTGGAAATGACCAACAAGGAATGGAGTGGACATGGGATGTGATTCTGAATCCCGCTTCACAAGCACAATTTGCAGGCAATTTAATGGTTGTTGGCTCAGCAAATCGAAGCGACTCGTCAGGAGAAGTGCCCAGTCAGGAATCCCCACTCGCACTTTTTCAGCAGATCGCTGATGCAAGTAATATTCCATTTATTGGTCCAATTTTACAGAAGGGTGGTCAGGCATTTCTGGTGCCAGCATTGGTTGCAGTAGGAACAGCTCTACTTCTAGTCGTTCTTACTTTATGGGTCATAAGAGTAGTGAGGAACAGAAATACGCCAAAAACCATCGAAAAGACAGATGAGTGAGAAAAATATGACCGATGAAAGTCAAAAACGCAGTCCGTTAGATCGAATACAGAGACTCTATCTCACGCTTTTGGTGTTTGCCGCCAGCCTGCTGGCGGCTGCATTGGTGGTTATCTATAATAACTCTGCTCGGAGTCTTTCAGTGTTCATATTCTTATTATTTTTAGGTGTTGGGATCATGCTGGCCCTGGGTTTGGTTCGAGGGGTATTGGTTGGCCTGCTTATGGTTTTCGTTTGGATTGCTATCAAAAAACTTCTGGGGGTTTGGGAGGAAGTCAGGCTTTTGGATAACATGCTGGAATTAATCATAGCAGGTCTGACATTCATCTTTAGCGGTATATATCATGATCGTTTGCAGGCCATTCTGAATACCTATAGAAGAAATCAAAATCAATTAAAGCAATTGGATCTTGAAGATAAAACCGTCGGACTGATTAAACCGTCCATAGGATTACTACGCCTACATGAAGAAGAGGACCGCTCTGTTCGATATCGCCGCCCCTTTGCCCTCATCTTGATTATGGTGCGGCCCATACCAGGAACTGAATGGAAACCAAAAGAGGGATCTGAATTGATGCGTGCGATTGCGACCAATATCAAGGATACAACACGCGATACTGATATTCCCTTTCTGGCAGGGGATCAAAAGATCGCCGTTATACTACCAGAAACCGAAACAGGCGGAGCGAATAAAGTGGTTAACAACATCTTTAATAGGATGATGTCGACACAGTTTGTTACTCACTCTGGTAATTCGATGGCTATTCAGACACGCGTCCAACTTCGATTTGGGTTCGCAGCCTTTTTAGGGGTAAGTAGCACAAAGATCAACACAATGGAAGCGGCAGAAAAATCTCTAGAACAGAGTTGGGAAATAAATACCGACGATCTCTTTCAGAACATCTTCATTGAATGGGTAACAGTAGGTGAAACTCCGTCGTCAACTCCATTGTTCGAGAAAGTGATCTCTTGATGTATGGCATCATTGTTCTTGGCCTGACGCTCCTCGGCGTAATCATATCCTGGTGGATAGAAAGAAAGGATTATGAGAGGCAGCTCGATAAACTCAAGATCCGAATCTATGTCAACGGGATTCGGGGAAAATCAACAGTAACCCGCCTCATCGCGGGAGTTTTGCGTGAGGCTGGGCTACAAACGCTTGCCAAAACTACGGGCAGCGCAGCTATGGTCATTTTGCCAAATGGAGATGAAATCCCCATTTATCGCCGAAGCTCGGCTACCATCATGGAATTATTTAACATCGCAAAACGCTATCTAAAAAAAGAGACTGAAGCGATTGTTTTCGAAACGATGGCACTCTTCCCGGCCAACCAGACCGCTTCTCAGGAGCTGTTGGTGAAAGGGAATATCAATGTGATTACCAATGTACGGGAGGATCACCAGGATGTAATGGGTGAATCGTTGGAAGAGATTGCTGATACCATGTCGCTCATCATCCCACGAGACGGGATTGTGATAACAGCTGAAGACCGCCCACACTTGAGGGAAAGATTAGCCAAAAATGCAGCGGATCGCGGAAGCCGCATGGTTTATGCCGATCCTGCCTACGTTACAGAAAAGGACCTGGCTGGTTTCAATTATCTTTCGTTTCGCGAGAACATTTCCATTGGATTGGCGGTGGCAGAGATATTGGGGATTCCGCGCTCAACAGCCATGCGTGGCATGTGGAACGCCCGCCCCGATGTTGGTGTAGTCAGTATTCAACGAACCACCTGGAAAAACAAGGAAATCATCTGGATTCCCTTGTTTGCTGTCAATGATCGCGAGAGTACTATTATAAGTGTAGATGCCCTGCAGCCTTACTATCGTCAGGATGCCACACGAATTGGGATTCTCAACAACCGTTATGATCGGGCGGACCGTGCCATGAGATTTGCGAACATTGCTGCCAAAGATTTGGACTTTGATTACTGGATAACTTTTGGAGCATATGAATCACAGGTAACAGAACATATGCTTAAATTGGGAGTGCCACCTGAGCGGATAATCAACATGGGTTTCAGTATAAACCCTTCGCTTGAGAAAATATTCGAAGTGATTGCCGGCCTGATCAAAGGCGAGCAAGGCGTATTAATCGGCCTGGTCAACATCCATACCCCTCAGGCCGAATTGCTGCTCGAATACTTCCACCATCGTCCGGATGCACCAGTTCATGTCCATGAAGGTGAAGCATGGCAACACTATCGTCCGCGGATGGAACAGATAAAGGAAAGAATGATCGGTCATTTGGCTGACCGGGATTAATCAAATGTACGAATATTATGTTAGCAATGAGCTGGCAAGGCTGACCATTATTCTCGGGATCGTGGTCTCGACGATCATTTATAAGCGGACCGGATTAACACTTGGCGGTGTTATCGTTTGTGGATATCTGGCACTTTTTGTAGGCCAGCCTCTCCACATCGTTGTTACACTGATGATGGCCTATATCACCTACCAAATTGTTTATAAAATCCTCCAAAAACGTTACATGCTCAATGGGCGCAGTCTGTTTGAAGTTGAAATTCTGGTCGGTCTGGTTCTTCAGGTCCTTTGGTTAACGATAATCAATTTATTTGGATTGATTAACATTGACCTTGCCATTCTTTATGGCATCGGTTTTGTTTTGCCAGGAGTTATTTCTCATGATATGGGTCGCCAGGGACCCAAAAACACTCTGGGATCAATTTTGCTGGGAGTTCTGATCGTATCGCTGATTATTTTTCCTCTCTCGGCAATTGAAGAGTTGCTGCCGAATTTCTTCCTGCGTTCCTCATCGCCTTTGCTTCGCACACAACCCTACACTTATGCGTATCCCATACAACTGCTGCCATACGGCATTATTGCCAGTGTATTTCTTGACCTTTTAGCCTATTCCAAATTCAAAGCACGATCAGGCGGATTTGTAACGGCTGCCTACCTGGCCCTATTTGCATTGCGCCCATTAGACCTGGTATTTGTGGTTGTTGCCAGCATTGTGACTTTCATATTTGTGCAGTTTCTAACCTCGCAGATGGTACTGGCATTCGGAAGAACAAAATTGGGGATGATGATTCTTGCCGGTGTGGTAATCTCATGGTTATTGGAAATCATTATTATCAATATTACACGTGGCCAGTTCATTCCCTGGTCTGGTTTCGTAGTTATTATGCCCACTATTGCTTCGCTCATAGCGAACGATTTTGCCCGCGAGGGAACCTACAGAACGGTTGTTACTACTTCATTAGCTGCTGTGGGAGTATGGCTGGTTATGCAAGGCATGGTGCTAGTGTTAAGCCAAACTCACCTAGAATGGTTGTTTCTCACCGGATAATCAATAGTTGGGTACTTACTCAATGAAGACTCGTTCAATTCTATCTCCTTTCCTAATACTGGCTGTTTTTCTATCTGGCTGTTCACGTTTGCCTAGACCGCCTCAACCCATCGAAAATGCAACACCTAGCCCTGTTGTGGAACGTCAATCATTCTCCCCTCTGATACGTGAATTGGTTACACAACTCCAACAAGATCAAGTGAATGAGGATTTTGTTGGACGTGTGGTTGACATGGACGGGATTCCTATAGAAGCAGCGAGTGTGGAATCCCATAATAACACCACAATGAGCAACAAAGACGGCTGGTTCAGACTCCCTGCACAAGGACTCCCGCAATGGATCAAGGTAACAAGCCCGGGCTTTATTTCCCGGACGCGGGCCGCCGCTCCTGAAACTCCTGTGCTCTTTCGCCTTACACCAGACGACGGCAAAACAGTCGTCATTCACTTCGCAGGCGATACTATGTTTGGCCGTCGCTTCTATGACCCCAACGAAGACGATTACACAACTGATGGTCTGTTGCCTCTTGAGCCCACTGTTGATGATCACATGAGATTATTAACGGCAGTTAAACCACTTTTGGAAAATGCCGATTTCACTGTAGTAAATTTTGAAACTACACTCAGCCATCAGCCTTACTTTCGTAAAAGAGATCCTAGACCTGTGGCTTTTCACTCCACTGCTGAAAATGTTTATGCAAGCCATCCTAAAAGTGTGATAGCCCTCAAGCAGTCTGGCGTAGATATCGTTGATATGGGAAATAATCACAACTACGATATGCTGGAAGTGGGGCTAGGCACTTCCCTTTCCACTCTTGCTCAGGCAGGCATGCTCCATTTCGGTGCAGGGACAAATGAAGCAAGTGCCTGGAGTCCAGCCATTATCTCATCAAAAGGACAGACAATCGCATTTATTGGATGCACAACCCTCAGAATTCCGCTTAACACAGCTATAAGAAATGATGTTCCTTATGTGGCTTTCGATATACTTAGGAAAGGTGGTGCGGCTTATTGTGCAGAAGCCCGCTTACGTTCCGAGATCATCAAGGTCAAACAACAGGTTGATATTGTTATCGTCATGATCCATGGTGGCAAAGAATACGATCGCACTCCAACCAACAAAATTACTTATCTCACCGAAATTGCCAGACAGGCAGGCGCTACTTTGGTCATCAATCATCATCCGCACGTTGTAGGCGGGTTTTCTTTGAAAGATCAAACGTTGATTGTCCAAACGATAGGCAGCTTCCTCTCCGACCAGACCGTGTGGCCGGCTTTTGAATCTTATATGCTTGCGGTCTATTTGCGTGATGGAAAAGTCACCAGAGCTTATATTGAACCATTGATCATTGACGGCTTTCTGCCTCATGGCTTGACAGATGAATTAGCAGATTACGTTGTGCGCGGCGCCGCGGGTCGTGAACCTGGTCCCCTTATTATGGAAAGCGGCGCAATGGAAGTTGATCTTGATGGGCGCGCCATCCAAAAAACTTATACCCAGACGATAGATGGCGGCCCGGAACCAGGTCAGATCATTCCCATCCCTCAGGCGCAGTGGATTTCTGATTTCAAAGGAACAGGCAAATTATTGCTGGGTCGCGACCTGTTGTGGGTTGGCGGATTTGAAAATGATGAAGTGGACTCTGCTTCGCATGTGGCTCCACTCTGGGACTTGGAGCTGGGAGAGGTCCAAGTCGGACAGGGTTATGCGTATCAGGGTGAAACAGGCATCCGTTTGACAAGGGACAGCAATAACATCGAGGATGCCGTGACGACCAATCTTCATCGAGTTTGGGTGAAACCTTACACTAATCTAAGTGTGACAGGCATGATACGCATCACTCAAGGGGTCACGGCCTTGACCCAATTCAGTTGGTATTCAGCGACCTCCGGACCATCTTTTTTGAAGGACACCCAGCCAATTGAAGTCCAATCTTACGGTACCTGGCAGCCTTTTCGTTTCGACGTGCAGGTGCCAAAAGAGGCGCTGGCTTTGGGCGTGTACCTGAGGTTGACACCTCCAGACAAAGGAACCGTCACAGCCGATTTTGATAACATTCGCATCATTGAATGGGCTGATGCCCGGGCGCAATACAGCCCTCTATATAATTATGGCCTTCTTACTGGCTCTGGAGATTTAACTTTCACGCAGGAGATCCTGCCTGGTGCAGAGCAATGGTTTACTGTTCCCTCTGACGATCAAACCCCTTGAACATGGCTCAACGAACACGATCATTAATTTCAAATTGTTTACATCGCCCTGATTGCGAATAATTTTGCGAATGGTTGCTTCTCACTTGAGACCAATGACCAGGATTGTCATACAATGACTCGCTCAGCGTTTTCACTTCTCCTTATATTAACATTTTTTCTTTCCAGCTGTTCTCATTCGCCTGGAACCATTCCTACAGCTACACCCACATTTACACCCACCCTTGTTCCGACGCCTCAAAAATTTAGTATTACAGGGCGCGTGGTTGACATGGACGGAAATCCAATACAAGGTGCAAGCATAGCATCCCAAAACAACAATACGACAAGCAATCATGACGGTTGGTTTGATCTTCCAAGTGAAAGTACACCTCAATGGATCACAGCGAAAACTGACGGCTTTATTTCTCGTACACGTGCTGCCGCTTCTGGAATCCCAGTGCTCTTTCGCCTCACACCAGACGATGGCAAAACCGTTGTCATTCACTTCGCAGGCGATACCATGTTTGGCCGTCGCTTCTATGACCCAAACGAAGATGACGACACATCAGATGGCTTATTGTCTCTCAATCCAGATGTTGAAGCGCATCTCAAATTATTAGCGCCGGTTAAGCCACTTTTGGAAAACGCCGATTTTACGGTGGTGAATTTTGAAACGACACTCAGTCATCAGCCTCACTTTCGTATACGAGATCCACGACCTGTGGCTTTTCACTCTACCGCCGAGTACGTTTATGCAAGCCACACTAATAGTGTGATGGCCCTCAAGCAAGCTGGTGTAGACATCGTTGATATCGGGAACAATCATAACTACGATTTGCTGGAAGAAGGACTCGGCACTTCCCTTACTACGCTCGATCAAGTAGGCATGCTCCATTTCGGTGCAGGCACAAACGAAGCAGGTGCCTGGGCTCCAGTAATTATCTCCTCAAAGGGACAGACCATCGCTTTCATGGGCTGCACAACCGTCAGCCTCCCCTCTGCGTCAGTCACCAAAACGGATGTACGGTATGTGGCTTTAGATGCACTTAAGAAAGGCGGCGCAGCCTATTGCTCGGATGCTCGCATACATTCTGAGATCGTTAAGGTCAAACCGCAGGTGGATATGGTGGTCTTTATGATCCATGGAGGCAAGGAATATCAGCGCACTCCAACAGATAGAATCAGGCGTCTCACTCAGGTGGCTAGAGAAGCAGGCGCGACCCTCGTTATCAATCATCATCCCCACGTCGTCGGCGGGTTTTCGGCGAGAGATCAATCGTTGATTGCTTGGACGATCGGCAACTTCCTCTTTGATCAGACTGTATGGCCATCATTTGAAACCTATATGCTTGCAGTCTACGTGCGAGAAGGAAAAGTCATTCGAGCCTATGTTGAACCATTGATCATTGATGGTTATCTACCCCACGGCCTGACAGATGAATTAGCAGATTACGTCGTTCGCGGTGCAGCCGGACGTGAGTCTGGTCCCTTTATTGTGGAAAGTGGTGCAATGGAAATTGATCTTGAGGGACGTGCCATTCAGAGCACCTATATACAAACGATGGAGGGTGGTCCGGAAACACCGGAACTAGGTCAGATCATTCCGATTCCACAGGCACAATGGATCTCTGACTTCAAAGGAACAGGGAAATTATTACTAGGTCGTGACTTGTTGTGGATAGGCGGGTTTGAAAATGATGAAGTGGACGCCGCTTCGCGCATGGCTCCACTTTGGGATCTAGAATCGGGCGATGTGCAAGTCGGGCAGGATTATGCTTATGAAGGTGAAACAGGCATCCGCCTGACGAGAGGCGGCAGTAACATCCAGGATGTCGTGACAACCAATGTTCATCGACTTCGGGTCGGCCCAGGGGTAAAGCTAAGCGTCACAGGGATGATGCGTGCTAGTCAAGGGACAACTGCTGTTGTACAGATTAGCTGGTATCCAGACACTCTTGGACCTTCTTTTCTGCAGATGACTGAACCTATAGTGGTTGAATCCCATAATCAATGGCAAGCTTTCCGTTTTGATGTGCAGTCACCTGCTAATGCAGTTGCAGTACAGGTGTTTCTACGGCTTACTCCTCCTGCTCAGGGAACGTCTACTGCTGATTTTGATAATCTTCGCGTCATTGAATGGGCTGACGCCAAAGCGCCATATAGCCCCTTATATAATTATGCCCTGCTTACCGGTTCAGGAGAGTTGAGCTTCACTCAGCAAGTATTACCGGGTGCAGAGCAATGGTTTACTTCTCCTCTGACTAACCAGAATAAGTAGGATAGTATTACAGGTTTGGACCCATCTCCTTCGCGGCAGATTTTAATTCTTTCTGAACAGATGTGACAAATTTCCTAAAAACATCTGTAGTGATTTTTCGACCCCGGCGATCCAACCCTTTGAACATGCTTCGGCGCAGACCTTCGCTGATTTCAAATTGCACGCCTCTACCCAAACGGCCGCGGTTACAGATGTTTTGCAATTGAGTCCCCGCATAATTGACTCCAGCCAAATGAGTATCAAACCCGATTTTCACGAGAGCATTAATGAGACGAGTCTTTAATTCATCATGCAGTCCGCCCACATGGATAACTTTTTCCTCACCCGCACATCCGTGAATGGCAATGACAATTTCCGAATTATCTACCAGTTGCAAACACTTGGGTTCATCGAACGAAGTGCTGGTAATGTGAAGAAGTCCGTTACTCTCTTGCCTGAGACCATCGAATGTATAATATGAAAATAGAAAGCCTGCGATTGCCCTTGCGATTTCTGAAGTTCCCGGTTCAATGCCTCCCCCATGAGGCGCGATGATGGCAAGCGCGGACCGTCGTTTTTTGACTCTGCGCTGATAGGTGATGCCTTCACGTTCTGATTCACAAAGTACAGCGAAACTTTTATGCCAACTATTTGATACCATTAATTGTTTCCATAAATATGCTTGAAAACGTGGAAGCCAGGTTGAGGTCACATATGAACAAATTCCTCACTCAACCCATGAAATTATAACTGATGACTGTTTTATAAAATTTAAAGCAAGGAGGTGCGCGTGCGGCTTTCATCCACTGTAATCATCTTATTAATGATCATTGCTCTATCTTTAGGCTGCGTTCCACAGATCAATTCAACTCCCACTTCCACTACACATCCCCATCCCAACATAACATTAACATCCACTGCTACACCTTTCATCGAAACCATTGAGGGCAGTTTTCGGAATCAGATCAACTATCTGGAAGAAAATATGCCGCGCGCCAACAGCGAAGGCTATGTCGTCCCTACTGAGAAAGAGCAACAGGATTTTGCCGAATTGGTAGCGATGTTTGGGGCCCACGATCTGGCGCACGCTGCCGAGCTTGCAATGCAAAACAATTACACGCTCGTCAATTACCAGGACCGCGGTGACGACAATGCCATGAACTATCTCCTGCGGGAGAACAAGCCGATTCAAAAAGGGTGGGGACTGTATGCCTTCCGCGTAGATTCCACGAGTAATATCATCATCCAGGCACCGCATCCACTTTATGACCGACGGACGCCCACCGTTGCAATGGACATTTACCGCGCCCTAAACGCACACGCGCTCCTGATCGCCGGCTCTCACCGAAACGCCAATGCAGACGGATCGGCAGATGCCGCACATACCACTGAAAGTATCTTTCACTCCGTTCATGAAGCCTTAGCACAAGAAATGCAAGCCGGGGCAGAGCAGGTAATAATCCTCCAAATTCACGGGTATCATACCAGCAAGCATACTGGCTATCCCCAGGCTGTATTTGGCTTTGGAGAAAACATTGAGGCGTCTGAATTCGCGATAGGCCAAAGGTTGAAGTACGCGCTGATTGAACAGAGGATAAGCATTGGATTGTGCGACGGATATGTCTGGCAGGATTTATGCGGGACAACGAATGCCCAGGGCTCTACTCCAAATGGAGCAATATTCATTCACATCGAACTCGACGAAAATATCCGCAAAAATGACGAAGCCCTGGTCGCAGCGCTCGTGCAGGTCTTTGGAAAATGATAGTTTCAGCGCACTTCGGTCACGCTCATATGCAGCGTTTCAATCCAGAGAAAAACAACAGGGACGCATTTTGAAAATGCGTCCCTATCATTTTGGTCTTGGAAGCAACCTCATTACCGGACCCGGATGACCTGACCAACATAGATCAAATTGGCATTCCAGATGCTTGGGTTGAGCGCCAGCAGGGCAGCCACGGTCGTGCCATAGCGGTTGGCAATGATCCTGAGTGTTTCGCTTTTCTGTACGCTATGCGTTGTAACATCGCCGGGGAGTTTGATGGCTTGCCCGGTGTAGATCACGTTCGGGTTGGTAATCTGCGGGTTGACCCTCTGGATAGCCTCTACTGTGGTGCCGAATTTCGCAGCGATCTTGCGCAGGGTATCACCAAGCTGAACATAGTAGGTCTGCCCACCAGGAGCGGGCGCTGGTGTAGTCGGGGGAACATTTGGCCCAACGTATATAGTCAGGCGTTGACCTTCATAGATCAAGTTGGCATTCGTGATGTTCTTGTTTGCTGCCAGCAACGCATCCACAGTTGTGCCAAAGCGCACCGCCAAGCTCTTCAAAGTATCGCCGCGTGCAACGACGTAAATGAAGAAACCACCATCCGTACCCAGAATTGCACCGGGCAGTAGCAGTGCCTGGCCGGGGTAGATCAGATTACCACTGCCGATCTCCGGGTTCGCCAATCGCAGGGCTGAGACGGTCGTGCCACAGCGCTCTGCTATCTTGCGCAGGGTGTCACCGCTGACCACGATCACGCCTGTGTCGCATGCGGCGGCCGCAAATGCAGAGCTACTGGATGCAAACGTGGCAACCAATACTGCCATAAGAATAATAGAACTTAAAAACTTTTTTGTGTTCATCGAAACCTCCGTGTCTTGTTTACAAAATCTATCTGGTAGATGAACTTCACTATCAAAAAGTTCCTGAAAACATTACTCCCCTACTAATTTCCTATTCTTGGGATGAAAATCCGCTTGCCATGGCAAGCGGATTTTTCGTTCAGGCGCGACGTGGAGGGGATTCGGGGAAGCAAACTTTTATTTAACGGAGGCAGCTCCACGGTCCGCGTGAGACGTTTTGTCCCCCAGTGGAGGTCAACGAAAGTGGATTATACTTATCATAAATTGCTTGAGGTGGCGTCATTTGCGTAGCATCCTGCGGACGGCGACGAGAGCAAGAAGCAATCATAATAAAATCCGGAGAAAAAATGGACACTATCATTGAAAGTATTTACGCACTGGAAATCCTTGATTCGCGCGGTAATCCGACCATCGAAGTGGAAGTGACGCTGGCAGATGGTTCGTGGGGGCGCGCTGCGGTGCCATCGGGCGCATCTACTGGCGAGCATGAAGCGCTGGAAATGCGCGATGGCGATAAGAAACGGTATCTTGGCAAGGGCGTGACGAAAGCGGTGGCGAACGTGAACGGTGTGATCTCGGATGCGCTCTTTGGTTGGGACGCAGCGGAACAAAAAGCAATTGACACCGAAATGCTGGCACTGGATGGCACGTCCAATAAATCGAAACTGGGTGCGAACGCGATATTGGGAGTAAGCCTGGCTGTGGCAAAAGCCGCTGCGAATTCATTCGGCCTGCCGCTTTATCGTTATCTGGGCGGAGTGTACGCGCACGTGCTGCCAGTGCCGATGATGAATATTTTGAATGGTGGCGCTCACACTGCCTGGCAATCCACAGACATGCAGGAATTTATGGCGATGCCTTTTGGCGCTCCATCTTTTGCCGAGGGTGTACGCTGGGGTGCGGAAATTTATCACGCTTTGAAATCTGTGCTGAAAGATAAGGGTTATGCGACGCTGGTCGGCGATGAAGGTGGATACGCTCCCGCGTTGAAAGCCAACAACGAAGCCATTGAAGTAATTCTGGCAGCAATTGAAAAAGCTGGCTTCAAAGCTGGGCGCGGAAAAGATGTTGCCATTGCGCTCGACCCTGCCGCATCTGAGCTTTATGAGGAAGATTCAAAAACATATAACCTTCGCAAGGAAGGCAGGAAATTGACCGGCGAACAGATGGTCGAATTTTGGGCGAAGTGGGTGAAGGACTACCCAATCGTTTCTATCGAAGACGGCCTCGCACAGGATGATTGGGACTCATGGAAGCTGATGGTTCAAACCATGGGCGATAAGATTCAGTTGGTCGGTGATGACTTGCTGGTGACAAATGCTGAGCGCGTCCGCCGGGCCATTAAAGAAAATGCAGCGAATGCATTGCTGGTGAAAGTGAATCAGATCGGTTCGCTGACCGAAACCATCGAAGCAGTGGATGTATGTCAGCGTGCTGGCTGGAGAGCGGTTACCAGCCACCGCTCCGGCGAAACAGAAGATACAACCATCGCTGATCTGGCCGTTGCACTCAACACAGGTCAGATCAAGACTGGCGCGCCGGCCCGCTCTGACCGGGTTGCGAAATATAACCAACTGATCCGCATAGAAGCAGAGCTTGGTGATACAGCTAAATATGCAGGCTGGGATGCGCTTAAGACTTAATACGCACAAATCATATGATTAAAGTTCTGTATTTAGAAAATGACATCCAACTCGCCAAGCAAATAGACAATATTCTGATTCAGAACAACTTTCAAATAATCCGTGAAACGAATATTGAAAAAGGTTTTCGAATGATAGTAGAGACAAAACCAGAGATAGTTATTTTGGGTCTCCCAGATAATCAAACGGAAAACTGGAAATTGTATTCACAGATTAGAATGTCCGAAAACTTGAAAAATCTGCCGGTATTGCTGATTACTGATAATCATCAGGAGTATGACCAAATACCGGGACTTATTGGTACAGCCTTAGATGATTACATTGCGCATCCTTTTGATTCCAAACAGTTCCTATTGAGAATTCAAGACTTAATGAACCGAGCGAATAGATTGAGAGGATAATGTCGTACTAAATTCGACCCAACTTTTCTTCTTCCCTCTTTCATTGAGCAGGAAAGAAGAAAGAATCCATTACAGCAAGTTTCGCACATATTTTTCCGCAAACAACGCGGGTTGTCCGCCTGTGTGCCAGAACAAGATAGTTTCTTCCCTTTTGAAAAATCCCTTACGAATCAGATCAATCATCCCTGCCGCGGCACGCCCTGTATAAACAGGATCTAGCAATATCCCCTCATGCTTCGCAAATAATCGAACCGCTTCGCGCTCCGCATCGGTCAATACGCCATAGCCTGCTGTACAGTAATCGGCATTTGCGGACACGTCTGCAAGAGTAAATTCAACGCGATTCCCAAGCCTTTCACTGGCCTCAGAAGCCAACTCAGAGACGCGTGTTTTCAACCATTCCTCTGGTTCATCGATGCTAATGCCCAGTACTTTGCCTTTGAATCCAAATACGCGTTGACCTAATACAAGCCCCGCGTGCGTCCCCCCAGAGGATGTGCCGAACGCGATCCAGTCCGCGTGAATATTTTGCTCCATAAATTCTTTCATCGCAAAAGCATACCCTAGCGCACCTATTGGACTCGACCCACCATAAGTAACAAGATAAGGCTTTTTCCCAGCTGCAACGGCTTTATCATATGTCTCCTGCAAAGCCTGGTCACGATCTGCGCGATCTCGAACATTAACAATCTGCGCGCCGAACAACTTATCCAGCAATAGATTCGAAGAGGCATATTCAGGCATTTCGCCATTGAGCACAAGTATGCAATCCAAGCCAAAGCGCGCCGCCGCGGCGGCTGTTTGACGACAATGATTCGACTGCAACGCACCGCCTGTGATCAATGTCTTCGCGCCCTGCTCCAAAGCTTCAGCAACGAGAAATTCCAATTTGCGAGTCTTGTTACCACCGAAAGCGAGTCCGGTCTGATCATCACGTTTGATCAGGATACGCGGTCCTGCCAGAATTTCTGACAGACGCGGTAGTTCTTCAATTGGGGTTGGGAGATGAGCAAAGTGCAAACGAGGGATATTATTCATGATATTTCCTATTGAGTCATACTTGGTGGTCGAGTAGACCTGAGCATTCTTTGCGAAGGTCATACCGAGACCACTAATGAGCAAAATTCTTTCTGTTATTTGTTGGTTTCGATACGGGCTCACCTGCACTGCACCAAACGCAGTGCGGTGCAAGTGTCGCCCTACTCAACCAACGGAGCATTTTTTAAATCACGCACCAAGATTTTGCCTGGTCTTTGCTTTGCCGCGCGAACGCATCACATCCAGCACGCGCGGAATGATCTCTGAATACATCTTATACCAAAGCCGATTCGGCGCGAAGTCCCATGCGCCGAGCGTGCGAATCACTTTTCCGCCAAGTCCCTCTTTGAAGCGGTAGACTCCCCACATGGAGTCACTTTCGTCAAACACATCTGGCGCACCCCATAGATCATAGACACTACAACCTTTTGCTTTTGCGCGCTTCATCGCTTCCCATTGCAATAGATAGGTCGGCATCTTTTCACGATGAGCATCTCGCGACATGCCATAGACATAATATGCGCGACCCGCGAAATAAAAGACAAATATCGCTGCAACAGGTTGGCCATCTACTTCGGCGATGAGAGGCTCAGTGAAAGGAGATTGGAGATTAGAGACTGGAGAATTAGAGATTGGAGAATTGGTCTTCGGCATGAATAATTCCCAGACAGTTTTGTAATAACCTTCATCACGGATCACAAATCCATCGCGGACGGATGTTTCAACGTATATCTTGTAAAGCATCGGCAAATCATCTTTTGTGCCCACGCGCACAGACACGCCTTTCCTCTCAGCCAAACGAATGTTATAACGCGTCTTCGGTTTCATACGCGCCAGCAATTCTTCTTCAGATAGATTCAAATCAACCTGGACTGTGTTCTTGAACTGGATCTGATCCGACGAAAATCCCCACCCTCTGCGCTTCAACTCGGACATCATAGCCTGTCCGCCGTTATCCAGCACATCATCCTGGCTGTTAGGGACTCCCATTCCCAACACCACATCGGGATCCATTTTCAAAAAGATCGCACCTTGTTTCCTGGCAAAGGATTGTAGATCATCGAGCACACGGTTTCTCAGGGATTCATTCGTCCAATCCAGCAATGGACCTTTTGGAGTATAGAGAATGGATAAGCGCGCGGCGAATCCGTTACGGAGGATCTGGCGTTTTAGAATCAAGGCAGCAGCGACTGGCGCGTGGAAAGTAGAAAGTTGGCTTGGGTCATTTTCCACTATCCATTTTCCATCGGCATCCCACACCGCGTAAAGCGGACTCCAGCCATACTTCGCCTTCACCTGTCCCCATTCGTAGGTTTGGAGGAAGTGAGGGTTGGGAAGTTTTGAGATGATGGAATTCCAGATATTACTTTCCAATTTCTATTCCCTATTCCCAATAAATCGCAAATAAGCCCAATACAACAACGGATTATGGACTCTATCCATTGCCTGCATAGCACGTTTGATTTCGCCACCAAAGCCGCGTTTGAAGCGATAGACTCCCCACAAGCCGTCATGTCGCGTTTCGAAATTAGCTTCGAGTGTAGCTTCGTCCTCGTCAGGCACGCCCCAGAGGTCATATTCTTCGCATCCGTGTGCTTTTGCCCATTTCATCGCTTCCCATTGAAGGAGGTACGTCGGCATGCGGTTACGTTCTTCATCTGTTGACGCGCCGTACAAGTAATAAGCACGGTTTCCATTTCGAGCGACGAATAAAGCAGCGAGAGGCCTGCCTTCATATTCAGCGACCAATATTTCACACATTTGTTTGGGATGAAACAGTTCATATGCACGACGATAGTATTCCAAACTGTGTACGCCAAACTTATCGCGCTCACCAGTGACGAGCATCATCTTGTGAAAGGATTCGATGTCACCCCACGCTCGGACGGTTATGCTCTTTTTTTCGGCAAGGCGGATGTTGTAACGCGTCTTTGGTTTCATGCGCGCGAGGATTTCATCTTCGGTGGGATTTATATCAATGATGATGGTGCGAGGAGGTTGAATGTTGTGAGGAGAAGTAATTAGTAATTTGTAATTAGTAATTGGTGCAGTGTGCCTGCCTTCCCATTGGTCAGGTTCTAGTTTGAGGAAGATTGCGCGATGTTTTTTAGAAACAAAATCAATTTCATCCCAAAACTGATCATTCACCGACTGATTTCTGATCACTGATTTTGGGATATAGCCCACTGTGAATCCAAGCGGTAACTTGCGAAATAAAATTTGAACACCTGTATCACCAGTAATAATGCGAACAGGTTTCCACCCAAAAGCGGATTTCAACTCGCCCCATTCGCCTGTTTGTAGCAGGTGAGTATTGGGATGTGAGGAAAGGAATTGATTCCAGTCAATGAGGGAAACGATGGGCATGGTTGGGTCAAAGGTCGAACGTCGAACGTCGGTGACTTTTGACATTCAACGTTTGACTCATAGGATCGCTGTAATATCCGGATGCGGCGTTTGGCGGATGGAGGAGCCTGGAATCAATTCGTCCAGCAGTTTGATGAGCGCGTCAGGGCCAGCGGAGTGGCTGAGGGCGGAGAGAGAGTCAATAGCTTGAGGCAGGTTGAGGCCTGGCGATGAAGCGTCCGCGTCGAGGCGGAAGATATCTGGATGCAGAGTCCGCGCGAGGGGAGTCCCTTCATCCCAAAGTTCTTCGGTCAGTTTCTCACCAGGGCGAATGCCAGTATATGAAATTTCGATGTCGCGATGAGGTTCGAGTCCGGAGAGCCTGATAAGATCTTCGGCGAGATCGAGAATGCGAACAGGCTGACCCATGTTGAGAACGAAAGTCTCGCCACCATTTTCCATAGATGCAGCCTGGAGGACGAGATAGACCGCCTCGGGGATGGTCATGAAGAAGCGATACATGTCGGGATGCGTGATGGTGACAGGCCCGCCATTCGCAATTTGCCCTTTGAAGATGGGAATGATACTGCCGCGACTGCCGAGTACATTTCCAAAACGGACGACGGTGAAGGCGCGTTTGTGGCTATGTGCAGCGTCGAGCACGATCATTTCTGCGAGGCGCTTGGTGGCGCCATAAATGCTGGAGGGACGAACGGCTTTATCAGTTGAGATCAGCACAAAGCGTTCAACGTTTGCAGCGAGCGCGGCTTGCACAATATTGTGTGTACCAATGACATTGTTCGTGATGGCTTCGACAACATTCGCCTCCATCAATGGGACATGCTTATGAGCGGCAGCGTGAAAGACAACATGCGGATCATGCTGTTTAAAAACAGAAGCAAGCCGTTCCACATTGCGCACATCTGCAATGACTGGCGAGAGCAAAAGGTTTGGATAATCCTGATCCATTTCAAGAAAAATTTCAAAGATGCTGTTTTCGCCATGACCCAACAAAACAAGTTGAGAAGGATTGCGGCGCGCGATCTGACGGCACAACTCACGTCCGATGGAACCTCCTGCTCCGGTGACAAGCACGCGTTTTCCTTCGAGCACCGCACCCACTGCCTCATCGTTGACGTGTATATGCTCGCGGCGTAGGAGGTCTGTGATATCCACTTCGCGCAAACGGTTGACGCGCACCTTCCCACCGATCAGTTCATAGATGCCAGGCATGGTGCGGGATGTGATTCCCCTTGGGCGGCAGACGTTATTGACCTGCCGTACTAATTTTCCAGGTGCAGATGGGATGGCAATGATGACTTCGTCAATGTGATGCAATTCGATCGCGGCGGATAGATCATTAACTGTCCCGATGACGGTCACGCCGTGAATGGCGTGTTTCTGTTTCGCTGGGTCATCATCCAAAAAACCGACAGGAGTCAGATTAAGCTGTGATGTTTTCTGAAGTTCGCGCACCACCAACGCACCTGCGTCCCCTGCGCCGATGATGAGCGCGCGTTTGGTTTTGCCATTGGTACGCGACGCCACGGATTGTTCCGCCAGGATGCGCAATGCAAACCGCGAACCGCCAATCAAGACGAGCGAGAGAAGCCAGTCAATACCAAGAGCGGAGCGCGGCATACCTGGTACAACAAATCCTGCCAGGATCAGCAAAAGCATTACACCAGAAGTGAGAACAGAGGCAGAGGTGACTGCAACCGTAATTAAACGCAACTCACCTGTGCTGGCATAGATCCACAAACGGCGATAGAGACCAAAAAAATAATAGGTGGGAATTTTGATTGCCAGTGCCACCGCGCTCATCAATAAAACAGCGGGGAAATAATTCGGCAGTTCACCCACATCGAGCCGCAACGCAAAACTACCCAACACCGAGACGATGGTGAGGGCAATGTCGCCGATGAGGACAAAGCGATTGCGGATGTGAGGGCGGGAGGGATTCATGAGGTCATTGGTAATTGAGGATTGGAGAATTAGAGATTGTCGCTCATCCAATCCACTGTTTCTTTCAAACCATCGGCTAATGGAACTTGTGCGCGGAAGCCTAGTAAGTCGCGGGCCTTTTGGGGACTTCCAACTGAGCGATAAATATCTCCTGCGCGGGGGGTGGCGAATTCGGGCTTGGGCGCGTCGGGAAACAATTGATATAACACATCCAGTAGATCGAGCAAGCGCGTCTCAACTCCTGTGCAAATATTGAAAATTTTTCCAGCGGCGTTCGGGTGTTCTGAGGCGATCAAATTCGCGCGCACAACATCATGAATATTAATTAGATCACGCGTCTGACCGCCATCGCCGAAAATGGTCACAGAGTTGCCATCCAGCAATCGGCGTGCAAAGATCGGGACCGCCGCGGCATACATTGAGTCTGGGCGTTGACGCGGGCCATAGACATTGAAATATCGCAACGCGGTAACTTCCAAGCCAAATGAGTTGGTGAATAATTCTGCATACATTTCGTTCACGCGCTTGGATACGGCATAAGGCGACAGTGGTTGAAGCGGCGTTTCTTCGATAAGAGGCAGTGCATCAGACTCCCCATAGACCGCCGCGCTCGAAGCAACTACCGCGCGTCTAACACCTGCCTTGCGCGCCGCGTCGAACAACAGCGACGTGCCGGTGATGTTCACGTCAAAACATTCCTGCGGCTCATCCATGGATTGCGGTATGGAGACAAAGGCAGCTTCGTGGAAAATGACTTCTACTCCGCGCACAGCCTCCGTCACGCGTGAAGCGTCGCGCACGTCTCCTTCGAGGATTTCGAGCTGAGTCGCATTAAATTGTTGAGTCAGCGCTTCGACATTTTCGCGTTTCCCACTACTGAAGTTATCCAACATACGCACAGGCGCGCCCTGGTCAAGCAGCGCGCGTGTGATGTGAGAGCCGATGAAGCCTGCACCACCAGTGACAAGATATTTCAATCTACCTCCCGGTGCGCCGGAGCACTGTTCCGATCGTGCGCAGGATGATCTGGAAATCCATCGTGAATGTGCGGTGCTTGATATAGTAAAGATCGTACTCGAGTTTGACGGCGGTCTCCGTCACGCTGGCCACATATCCGTAATTGATCTGTGCCCAACCGGTGAGACCCGGTTTCACCAGCAGGCGCGCCCGATAGAACGGAATCTGTTTCTGATAATCAGCCACCAATTCAGGTATTTCGGCGCGTGGGCCCACCAGACTCATTTCACCACGCAGGACATTCCAGAACTGAGGCAATTCATCCAGACGCGACCTTCGCAAAAAGCCACCGACACGCGTCACGCGCGGATCATTCTCCGAGGTCGTACGCGCGCCATTGTCCGCTTCGGCTTCCTGGTTCATCGTGCGAAATTTATAGATGGTAAATACCAAACCGCCGCGACCAAGACGCGGCTGGGAATACAGGATGGGCAAACCGCTGTCAATTGCAACAGCCAGCCCTAGGAACGGAAAACTGATCGCAAAGATCAGCAAGCCCGCGGCACCGCCCAAAATGTCAACGAGGCGCTTAAACAGATCATAGAAGCCACTCACATGCAGTTCATCCACGAACGAGCGGATGATCCAATCTGATTCGAGGTGATGGACAGGTACGCGGCTTGTCATTTCCTCGTACAGGATTGGCATGCGCGTTACATCCACGCCTTTTTCCTGTGCATCCAGGATCGCTTGAAATGTGGCACCCCGTATTTCACCATTGATGGCAACCACGAGGTCTGAAATACGATAAGCGTCGATCATGTGTAGTAATTGTTTGCTTGAGCCAACCACAGGCAAACCCTGGATTTTTTTTCCCACTTTCTGCAAATCATCATCAATAAAGCCGATGATATGGAACGAACGCGTCCCTTCTGTTTGGTAAAGTTCGGCAAGAGTTTGCCCCGCCTTGCCAGCCCCGATCAGCAGGATGCGCCGTCGTTGACCTGTCGTCCTGTAGATACGAATGAATAGCATGCGCCAGGTCAAGGTCAGGATGGAGGCGTAAAGCAGGAAGGCGCCCACACCGATACGAGGCAGATCCGTGGGGTCCTGCCGGATGATGAATACGAGAGAGTAGGCCGCGATCCCCACAAAGGCCGCGATGGCGATCCCCCGCATCGTTTTGCGCGCACTGCTGGCCGCGTGAGGCTCGTATAACTCCACAAGTAGAAGCATCCAAATGATCGGCAAAAGGTAGAACCAAAATGGCACTTCGATGTTCATTTGCTCAACTTGTAGTTGAGCCCTGCCTGGAGGTATGCCGTTAGCAAGCAGATTTGCAAGACCTACAGAGAGGTTGTATTGTCTCCACGTAAATAGTGCAGCAAAAACGGATATTGATCCAGTGATAAGATCGCCAACCACAAGGATGGTACGATGCTCGCTCGGTCGCAATCGCAGGGGGGCAGTGCGAATGTTTTCAGCCATGCTTTTGGAAACCCGCCGTGAAGATACTCCACAAAAACCCACCACCCCAGGAAACATGCATGATCGGGATCGTTAGCAACAAGCCCGGGAATAAATATGCCTTACGCTGACGCAATGCGACCCGCAAGCCTGCATACAAAACGACGGAAAAATAAAGCAGAAGTTCTAATGCAAGTAGGATGCTCAGAAAAGGAATGAATATCGAAGCAAGACCCAAGAGGATCACACTGAGAACGAATAATGGAGGCAGCGCCTGCCTCCAGCGCAGAGTTTTGGGGTAGCGACGAAGCATACGCCACTTCCAGAATCCATAACGCTTGTATTGCTGTGCGAGTTGACCCAAAGTTGACCTCGCAAAATAAACTGAACGTATGGCCGGATCAAGCCAGATTCTACCACCCGCCTTTCTCACACGAGCATAGAACTCGTAATCTTCATTCGTAAGCAGCGATTCATCGAAGTACCCCACCCGATCTACCAGTGAACGTCGGAATGAGCCGAATGGGACCGTATCTACTTCTGCAGCCAGTTTCGTGTGACGATAAAATGCATCCCCCACGCCGAGCGGATGTGCCGCCGCAACCGCAATGGACCTTGCGATCCAGGTCTGCGCGCCCGGGTGAATTTCCCACACGCCACCGATGGTATCGCCGCGTCCTTCCTCTAATGCGTTGACACAATTCTCCACGTAATCGGGATACGGCTTGGAGTGCGCGTCCAACCGGACAATGATCTCGCCACGCGAATTCTCGATAGCGCAGTTCACCGCCGACGGGATGGAACGACGCGTGTTATCCACTACGCGCACATCCAGATCTGGAAAATCTTTTTGGAACAAAGCAATTGCATCCCGCGTACCGTCACGGGAAAGCCCGTCTGCAATGATCACTTCCATTTCAGCGCGCGGAAACGTCTGCTGGCGCAAGGCCTCCAGCAGTAAACGGATGGTGGATTGCTCGTTGTAACAGGGAACAATGATTGAAACTTTGGGTGGCATATTAGAATTTACGGATCACGAACTACAATGATAATGCGTAATTCGCAATCCGTATGAATCATTTTCTCGCTAGTGGCAGGTGGATCACAAACGCGGTACTGTGCTCCGCCTGACTGCGGACGCTAATTCTACCACCATGCACCTGAACAATTTCCTTCACAATTGCCAGCCCCAGCCCGGCCCCATGATTATCGCCCCCCGCTCTGGATGGATCAACCTGATAAAAGCGATCAAACAGACGTGGCAACGCCTCAGCCTCGACGCCTATGCCGGTATCTGTTACCGAAAGCTCCATCTCGTCCCCCACACTCGCCGCCGCAAGAGTCACCTGCCCATTTGCGGGCGTGAACTTTAAGGCGTTATCCATCAAATTCGTAAAGACCTGCGCCAGCCTGTCACCATCACCGATCAACAAGGGCAAGTGATCCGGAATATTCACCTGCAAACGTACGCCAGCCTTTTGTGCCTGAGGCGTGAACTTCTCAACGATGCCGCGCAATAACGCGCCCACATCCACTGCGGACATTTTCAGATCCGCGATACCGCCTTCGAAACGCGCCAGATCCAACAGGTCGAGCGCCATACGATGCATCCGCCCAGATTCGTTGTAGATGATCTGCGCGGCTTGTTTTTTCGCTTCGGGCGAATCAGCCGTATCATCCAAAATGGCTTGTGCAAATCCTTGAATGGATGTGAGCGGAGTCTTCAACTCATGCGAGACATTTGCCACGAAATCCTTTTGCGATTGTACACTGGTGTGCACGCGCTCGACCATCGAATTGAAAGCCCGCGTCAGGTCCTGCACCTCGCGCGGGCCGCGCGGCGAAACAGGCTTCAGCGTTTCTGACGGGAAATTCCGCGCCGCGACCACGACCTGTTGCAACGGGTCCGCCACCCAGCGCGAGAGTGCGAATGCCAGGATCAGTGAAAGCAACAAGGCGATCAACCCGCCCTGGAGAATCGGAAGTAAAAACTGATCTGCAAATATATTCAATATCGGAACGCGTGGACGCGGTGCGGCAACGACCAGAGTGTTCCGATCAGCGAGGCGACTCACAGCATATAGCCAGGCCCGACCATTTGCGTCCACCACCGTCTGTTGATTTCTACCTAAAATATTCCTGCGCGGAAATGGAAGTTGCGCATCGTTCGGGTTTGAATCCAACACCAGATCACGCGCAGGGTTAAAGACCAGTACACGCACATCATAAGTCTGCTTAATTCTTTCAAGTGCCGCGGCATCATTAATGAAATCCTGTGGATTTGCATTGATCAAGTTTTGTGCGATCCTTAATCGTTCCTGTGTCTGCCGTGATAGCAAGGGGTTGCGAATGAGAAACACGAATAGCACCACCGTCACAATGCTCAATGCGATCGTGGTGACAAGAGTGTAACTTAACCAAAGACGGGCACGCAGGGATGTAAACATTTACTCAAAGTATGCGTAGGGCGGGTTTGCAACCCGCCATAAACCGATTGCGTCGGGCTAAAAGCCCGACCTACTTGGATTTCTTCAATTCGTGCAACTGGTCGCGTAATTTCGTCAGCAGGTCGAACAGCTCATCGAGTTCATCCGGGCTTATTGCTGACCATGGACGAAAGAAATACTCATTCGTGAGTCCTTCAGCCTGTTCGCGCAGTTCTCTCCCCATTGTTGTGGGACGGAATGCGCCAGGAATTTCGGCGCTTTCAAGCCACTCGATCTGCACCGCGGCCTGGATAGCTACTTCATAATCATTGACATCGTAACCGCGAAATGCCATGCTCTCTGTCATTTGGTCGGCAGTAACCGCGTTCCCGCTCCAGACAGAGCCAAGCACACTCCAGACGATCCCCGCTCGTCCGAAGTGTGGATGCGATGCCGAAAGATGCGCATCATCGCGATAGGCAAATAAGTCCATCAGATATTCCCTGACCTGGGCAAGCCAGGGGCTATCTTTATCCGCCACACGGAAACGTTTGAGGATCGCCCATTTTTGGGGAGGCTCGGAGGCAGCATTGTTTGCAGTGGCAATCTGCTTTAGCAATAGCGCCAGCTTTCTCAAGTTAACATCAACGAGCGGCTCCAAACTGGATAAATGCGAGTCGCCCGCTTGAATGATGAGACGCGCCCCATCACGTGCCTTTTCGGTCACTTGATGTCGTCCATCTCGCATCGGAGCTTCGATCCAGCCTTTGAAAAAAAGGTGGGCAAATAATTTCTCGAATTGTTCGGGATTTGAGAAAGGGTCCCTTTTTTGGAAATCCTCCGTCGAAAAATATTCCAGTCCCAGTTCACTATAAAAATACAACTCAACAGGGATATCATGCCGAATCGCTGCTTCTTCAATCTGCGGTTCGGTGATACTCCAGAATTCCTTGATCGTCGAGTATATGAGAGGCCAGAATTTTGTTAGGGATTCCATGTTTGTTTATACACGTGTCCATCGTCTTCGCTCAGGACGAGGTAACCAGTTTATATCCAACACCTGTGACGGTCTCGATCTTTACCGAACTTGCCTCCAGTTTTTTGCGCAGGTGCGCCACATGTACATCGACCGTACGCGTTTGACCGTAGAAGTCGAAGCCCCAGGCCTTCTGTAATATTTGCTCGCGGCTGAGGACGAGTCCGCGGTGTTCGGCGAAGGCTAGGAGAAGGTCAAATTCCTGCGCGCGCAGGCTGACAGCCTGTGTTGAGCCTTGTCGAAGCATCGAAGAAGAGAGGCGCACCTCCCGTCTGGCAGGGTCGATCAACAAGTCACCGATATGGATCGGTTTGGCCGTATCCTCATGCTGTCTCTCGCCACGCCGCAGAATCGCCTTGACGCGCGCAACGAGTTCACGCGGGTTGAACGGCTTGGTCAGGTAATCATCCGCGCCGAGTTCGAGGCCGAGGATCTTGTCAATATCTTCGTCGCGGGCGGTGAGCATGAGGATGGCGGTGGGATCCTGCGAAGCGCGCAAACGGCGGCAGACCTCAAGACCATCCAGTTTTGGGAGCATAAGATCCAGAACCACAAGCGCGGGATGCTCACGCGTTACCGCGTCGAGCGCAGCTTGTCCATCGTTGACGGAATGAATGCGAAAGCCTTCGCGTTCAAGATACAGGCGCGCCAGCTGAATGATGGATGGTTCGTCATCAACGAGGAGGATGAGGTCGTGGTGCAATTTCAGTTATGAGTGATCAGTGATTAGTCGCCACGGGTGGGGTTTAGGAGGGCTACGCATTCGATCTCGACCAGTGCGTTTTTGGGGAGTGCTGCCACCTGGACTGTGCTGCGCGCGGGAGGGTTCTCAGGAAAGAATTCGGTGTAGACGGAATTCATATTCGCGAAATCGCGCATGTCGTGCAGAAAGACAGTAGTCTTAACGATAAAGTTCAAGCCCGAGTCGGCTACTTCCAGCACATGCTGCAGATTAGTCAGCACCTGACGGGTCTGCGCTTCGATACCGCCTTCAACCATCTCCATTGTGACAGGGTCAAGGCCGATCTGACCGGCACTGAAGACCAGGTTTTCTGTGCGAATGGCTTGCGAGTAGGGGCCGATGGCTTTCGGCGCTTTGTCGGTGGAGACAATTTTCTTGCCTTCAGTTGTATACATTCTGCCTCACGTTTTTGGATTTTTAGATGGTGATTAGTAATTGGTGAATGGTAATTGTGGTGAGGCGATTGTACTTCTGATTGTGGGTTTGTGTAAACTTTTTTGCTCGTAAAGAATCCAACACGAAGGATACTAAGAACACAAAGGGGAGATCACAGAACGCTTAGAAACTGTCTGAAAAGTCAAACAACCCTTTACAGGATATGTCATTCTGAGCCGTGAAACGGCGAAGAATCTCTGATTCGCTTATCAGACTCCTAACGAGAGGAGAGATTCTCACCTGCACTGTCCCGCGATCCCAGAGCCTGCAGCTCCGTGCTGCGGGATCTGGGACGTACGGCGCAAGTGTCGCTCCCTACGGTCGCTCAGAATGACATTATTAAGGAATCGGTGTTCTCTCAGGTCGCGGGTTGGCCTGGCGAAAGGCTTTGAGCGCTTCACGCAATGTCTTGCCTGTGCCGTCCATGACATCTTTGATCTCTTTCATCTTTTCGCCCATCGCCATCACGGTTTCTTTTGCTTTTTCGGCGTCGGTCACTTTGCCGTTATCGTCAAATCCCTGATGTGAGTTGACGATCCCCTTCACACTCTCGTAAATAGGCTGGGCATCCTTCAACGAGGCTTCGAAAGCATCCAGCGCGGCTTGCAGGGCTGAGACATCCTTGCCGTTTTCTGCCGCGCGATCGATCAATTGTTGGGCCTTTTCGACAAAATTATCCGTGCGCCCCATCAATGCATAGATACGGAGTTGACGCGCCCAGACTTTCTCCAACCTTTCGTTGGATACTTGTCCCTGCCCCGCGGCGGAAACGCTCCCAACCGAGAGAGTCGCAAATCCAAGTGCGGCGACAAGCGCCAGCAAAACGGTCTTCCTGAATAATAAAATCATCACCGTAAACCTCCTTTCAAGGTTATGATAATGATTGTAGGATACATAGGTTATGCGCGTATGGCGGGGATGTAAAAATTTTGTAAAATGTATAATCTTTTCCTTTATGGAATAGTTATCCCTTTCAAATCAATACGTACTGAACCGTCTACTGTATTCCAAATCTGCAAACCATGATGAGCTACCGCAAGTGCCTCACCATCGGGCGAAAAATTGAAACTTCCTACGAATGGAATACCTCTAATCAAGGCACCATCCGCTACACGCCAGAGGGAGAGTCTTCCTGCATAACCTGCGCAACAATAGGACCAGTAGGCATATCCTGCTAGAGATTGCCCATCGGGAGCAAAGCGCATGCTAAATCTGTCTACATTCGTAAACTTGCCTTGCAGTCTGTGAAGCAATTTCGCATCATTGATTTGATGGATTTCCACTTGATTGTAGTAAAGTAAAGCGATCAACTTCCCATCTGGAGAAAACGCGGGGAATTTCCCATTGAAGACATGTGGCACTTTACCTGTGGAAGGATCATAAATTCTTATCCCGCCAGTTGATTCTAATGCCAGGCGGTTATCGGGTAAGAATACAGCCCGTTCACCTGGCCAGTCTTTCACCATCTTTCCAGTTTGAGCTTCATACAATTGAATGAGCCAATTTTTGTCTACAATCGATACGGTAGCAATGAAATGACTATCTGGTGAAAAATCCATCATAGATACTGCCGGTAGGGTATATAAGAATTTCCCATCGAGCAGATCCCAAATATCCATCTGTGTATCCGTATAGAATACAGCCAATAATCTATTATCTGGGGAAAATCTAGTCTCGGTGAGAGCGCTGTAACTGCTTATAGTACTAACGCTCGATGGTATTTGTAAATCTGGCAGGTTATATCCATCGTTTACTGACATTAGGTTATTTCCCCATGCAACGAGTTTTCCATCAGGAGATATAGTCACCCGATCACTGGAATAGTCAGGAAAAGATACCAAAAGACGACCAGTCTGATAAGAAGCGGTATTCAAGACAAAGACGCCCACACTGGTTGGCAGGATTAACCATTCACCGTCGGGTGAATATTGAGGAGTGCCCCGCACTCCCAGGCCCAAATTTTCTAACAGAAATGAACGAGACATTTCTGTAGGTGTTGGTGTGGTTGTATCAGGAGGAGAGGTAAGACTCGCAGACAAAGGGATTGGAGAACTTGTTGCAATCTCAGTGTAGACCGGCATAGCCGTTTCCAAGTTATTTGCAGTAGGAGTAGCAGCACCACAAGCAGTCAATAAACCTGCTATGACAAGTAGGTTCACATAACTCAAAATCTGTTTCATCCTAGCCTTGTATAGTACCAATCAAACCTCACACTCTCCTCAACACCAGCATCGTCAGGTCATCGGCGGGGGGCATATCTTGTACGAAGTTCAGGAGGGATTTCTCAACTACATCCAGCAGATCCGAAGCGGAGTCGCTTTGGTTGGAAGTGATAGCGTCCATGAGCCGTTGTTCGCCGTAAAATTCACCGTCCATGTTGAAGGCTTCGGTGAGACCATCTGTGTATAGAAAAACGTTATCGCCAGGTTCGAGCTTGATAGTGCGCTGTTCCACGGGTTCGCCAATCACCACACCCAGCGCAATGGCAGTGCGAGTGAGTCTTTCAATGCCCCCGTCACGTTTCACCCACAAGGGTGGGTTATGCCCGGCGATGACATAGGTCAGCTCATCATTTTCCATATCGAGCACAGCATAGACTGCTGTCACAAACATACCCTGACGTGTATCGGGGATGAGCAGGTCATTGACGCGTTTCATGGCGTCAGCGGGTGAGGTGTTCTCGATAACGGCGGCGCGTACCAGGGTCCGTGTGAGCGCCATGAAGAGCGCAGCGGGAACACCTTTGTCTGCTACATCCGCAATGAAGAGTCCGAGGTGGTTATCTGGCAGGTCAAATACATCGTAGAAATCTCCGCCCACCTGGCGGGCAGTCTTCCAGCGCGCGGCCAGTTCCCAATTCGGAAATTGCGGCAGCGACTCGGGGATGAAGGTCTGCTGGATCTGCCGCGCCAGCTGCACTTCCGTTTCTAGGCGTTCGCGTACCACCATCTCCTTTTGGAGGAGGTCATTCTGGATGGCAAGCGCGGCCTGCTGGGCGATGCCCGTGATGATCTCAAGCCGGCGCGCCCGGAAGCGTAAACCGCCTGCCGCTTCCTCGATCAGCATCACACCAAAGAGATCATCTTTGACGGCGATGGGGACGGCGAACAATAGCGCGCCCGGCGTACCGAGGTTGACATCCTGAGATGGGTCCACCGAGAGCCAGGCGTTGAAACCACCTTGGTCATCCAACTGGCATGCAAGCAGAGTCGTCGCGTCGCGGCATGCGTCCAGCAGAGGGAATTCTCCGGGCGCAAGGGAGCGCTCCCAAAAAATGTTTTCATCCTCATTGCTGAGGCCATATTCCTGCGAGGGAAGGAAGAGTTCTTTGTCAGCATTCCACTGATAGAGGGCGGCGCGTGCCACACCAACGAGGATCGGCATGATACGAATGATGGTGCTCAGAATTTCATCCAGGTCATTCAAACTGACGATAGCTTGTGCAACCTGCAACAATGCGGCAGACGCATACGCCTGCTCCTGGGCGGCATCGTACAGGCGCGCATTCTCAATTGCAACCGCGGCGTAGCTGGCGAAGGTTGTTGTCATCGTGCGAGCTTCGTGACCATATCTGCCGGGCGTGCTGTGTGCGAGCGTGATCACACCCAAAGGCTGGTCGCCAAGGCGCAAAGGCACAGCCAGTGCAGAATAATCCTGGTCGAAGCCTGCGGCCAGGCCAGATACCCAAATGGGATCTGAAGGTTTTCGAACCTGTGGGCCTTCAGAATGGACCACCTGCATGAGGGCCTCATAGGAAGCGGGTGAATCAAAAAGAGTCTTTTCCAACTTGTCTTCATCCGAGTTGCTGGCGGCCAAATATAGATCATCCCCGTCCAGGAGCCAGATCGCTGAAATGTCAACAGATAAATTGCGATCCAACTCCTCCAAAATGGCTTCCAGCACATCGTCCAGGTCTGCATCGGCTGAGATCAAACCTGCCACTTCGCGCAAGCCATCCGCCACCTGCCGCCGCCATTGTTCAGAACGATACAGGTCGGCGTTGTGGATGGCGGTCGCGATATTATCTGCGACCGCTTCCAACATCCTGCGTTCATCTTCAGCAAAGGCGTTGATGCGGTTGGATTGGATATCCAGCACGCCAACAACTTTATTATCATAAAGAAGCGGCACGCACAGTTCTGACTTTGTATCCTGTGGGGGCTGTGGCGAGGCGCGATAACGTTTATCTTTCTTGACGTTATTAGCAAGGATCAGTTGTCCTTCACGGGCCACCCAGGGAATAATTCCCTCTGCATCATGCAGTGAAAGGCTGTAGCCCGCGAGTTCTGAACTACGCACGCCGCTGCCAGCCTGATATTTGATCAACCCGCGATTTGGATGCACGGTGAAGAGTTGAATATAAGGAAAACCGAATCTGTCGTGGATCAGGTCTGCGACGTTGGTCATCAACTTTCCCAGTTCAAGAGATGAGCTCACACTTTTGCTCACTTCCGAGATCAAGGTCAATTGATCGGCGCGTCGTCGCAGATCGCCATACAGACGCGCACCTTCCACTGCCCGCGCGGTGGTATCTGCGAGCGCGCCCAGGATCAAGAGATCATTTGGATGGAACGCATTTAGTTGATCGCTTTGTACATCCAGTACCCCCAGCACACGATCTTTTATCTTTAATGGGATAACCGCTTCAGAACGCGTCTCTGGCAGGGCATCGATGAAGCGATAGCGCGCATCCTTGCGTACATCGGCGACGATAACCCGTTCTTTCCGCGCTACAGCCTGCCCGATCAGCCCCTGGCCCGTCTCCACCTCCAAAGCTACCTTCGCCTTGCGTTTGTCTTTACGCGGCGCCATGGCACTTGCACGAAAGCGCAAAGATGCCGGCCCGGAACGGTCGTAAATTGTAAAGATGGCAACATAATAATAATGGAATGTTTGTTGGATGAGTTCAGTGACGCGTCTGGCGAGTTCATCCAGATTCATTACGCTCGCGATCTGCGCGCTCACTTCACTTACCAAATTTAGTTGGTTGAGTCTGAACCTTTCAACAGCCACGCGATGAGAAGCAACCAAACTCACAGTGACCACACCCGCCAGCCCTTCGAGCAAGTCGAGTTCATCCTGCCTGAATTCGGGACCCTTGGCGCGCGTCACTTGCAATGCTCCCAACGCCATTCCCTGATCTGCAAGCGGGAGGGCGGCCCACGTTCCGCGTGAAGCGCCGTTCTTCACATCCCGCTTCTGTTTCGTGCTGGCCTTCCCAAACTTTATGGCGCGTTGCATCCCGGGCGTGGATGGCTGTTTTGGGAACAAAGACTCTTCCTCAGTGCCGGGCAAGCGGAATAAACTCTCGCGCAGCCAAACGTCCACCTGCCCCTCCACCAGGCGTGAGGTCATGGCGATGATGCGGTCGCGTTGGGCAGCCAGCGAGGGCGCGCTGACAATCTGCTCGCCAAGGCTGGCAAGGTCGCGCCAATCTGACGAAAGAGGCGAGCGTGGAGCGGCTGTCATGCCGTCTACCTCTTGCGTTTGCTCATCGTGAGGGTGTTGCTGTTTTTGCTGGGTTGTGAATCGTAATGGACTTCATCCATTAATTTTCGCATGAGGAAAATTCCCAGTCCCCCAATTTTGCGTTCAGAAAGGTCGGCTTTCAAGTCTGGCATCGGGATTTCAGAGGGATCAAATGGCTCACCATGATCCACGAGAACCACAGTGATCTCTCCGCCTTTGAACCCACAGGAAAGTTCAAGCACTCCATCGCTGATATTTTCATAGGCGTGCTCTATGATGTTCGAGGCGGCTTCATCCGTTGCAAGTTGGATGCCATAGATCTCCTTGCTGCCAAAGCCGTTCTGACGCGCGATATCGCCAACAAAATCGCGGATCTCGTCGAGGAATTCAAATTTCGCGGGAAATTGAACAGATTGCATTGGATAATTTAAAAGCCGCCTCAGCCGTATACTGCTGAGGGCGGCATCTTTCCAAATACTGTGTGCATTCTCCAACTTGTTGGGTGGACGCAGCCTCTAGAAATGGCCGACAGCCAGTAGAGGATCATCAAAGGTCTTGAAGAGCTCCGTAAACCCGGCCAGTTCAAGTGCCTCACGGATTCTCTCAGGAACAGAAGACAATACGACTTCGCCGCGATTATAGCGTCTGCTGTTGCGTTGAGCGGCGAGCAAGGCTCGGAATCCAGCACTAGACATGTATTCCAATCCGCTCATGTTCACAACCAATTTGTACTTGCCGCCGTTATGCGCGGCTTCAAGCGCATGGGCCAACTGGGAAGCAGTTGCGCTATCCACCCGTCCCTTGACCGTGATCATATCACAATGTTTGAACTCTTGAACCGTGATCTCCATAGAACATCCTCCAGGTTGAAAGTACGGTGCTGAATAGCAAAATTATATCATGAGAATTTGCCTGCCTGCATCAAGTATTTTACAAGGTAAAGCAATTTTCATGTTGCGTGGGTCATTCTCAAGCAAAACTATACTTGGAAATAGAGAATACACGATAGTGGAAATGAAGCTTTTCTTTTCATAATCCGGCTGCTGGTGACCCTGGGCTCCATAACAGCCGGGGCGTCTTGGCGTCTATTTCGCAGAGTGGGCGTACTGCCGGTAACTGTACCGTCATCATCATCATCGCATTGATATCGAGAAGCCGGGTAAGGCTGTATGTGACACTTATTTGTATCGTTTTAGGAATCATCATCGCCTATGCAAAACTAGGCAGTCAGCTTTCGAAAAGCACAAGCAGCCTGACAAATCCATTTATTGAAAGTAGACACCAAACTATACCAAAAGATGAATTGGGATTAAAATCACTCCGAAGGTCACAGAGCCTTTGCCGCTTGTTCCACAAATCACAAAAATCTTCGGAACAATTTACAGGTCAAATTCAAACTTCCAGTTCAGTTATGCATGTGCGACATGCATGCGGTGCTCTGTAGGAGAATCAAATGATTGGTGAGCCAATCCTTGTTATGCTGGTCGAAGACAATGTAGATCATGCAGAACTGGTGATCCGCACCCTGGAGGAACATCGCATTGCGAACAAAGTACGACATTTTCTCGATGGTCAGTCGGCGTTGGATTATTTATTTTATCGCGGAGAATTCTCAGACCCGCATGGCAGTCAGCGTCCGCACGTGATCCTGTTGGATCTGCGCCTGCCGCGCGTGGATGGGATCGATGTACTGAGGGCCATCAAGGAAGATGAAGGTCTAAAAACCATTCCGGTTGTCGTATTAACCACTTCGGAAGCCGAAAAGGATGTAGCCAAAGCCTATTACAATCACGCCAATAGTTATCTGGTTAAACCAGTGGGGTTTGAAGAATTCAAAAAACTTATGGATGATCTCGGCTTTTACTGGCTGGGTTGGAACACCAACCCGGAAGTCAAAGAATAAAAACCCAATTCTCAATAATGCTGATGGCTATTTCACATGATGGATGATTCAATCCACATTCTATTAATTGAAGACGACCCTGCCCATGCAGAATTGATCAAACGCGCCTTTGAAGCTCGCGGCGATCAGTCGCGCCTTACCATCGCGCATACACTGGAAGAGGCGGGTATTCAAATAAAGAAGTTTCGGCCTACTCTCATCATTGCAGACTGGCGCCTCCCGGATGGAGATAGCAGCGCATTGCTTGCTGAGAATCATTACTCGCCCGCGCCACCTGTCATCATTATGACCAGTTATGGAAGCGAACGTAACGCCGTGGAGGCCATCAAAGCCGGCGCATTGGACTACATCATTAAATCCTCCGAGTCGATGACAGATATGCCACACATTGCCGAGCGCGCCATCCAGCAATGGAGGAGTTTGCTCGAACAGGAACGGATGCAACAGGCACTGGCCGAACGTGAGGCCCAATTCCGCTTGCTGGCAGAAAATTCATCCGATATTATTTCGAGGCATGACACCCACGGAACATTCCTGTATGTTTCACCGGCCTGCCTGAACATATTGGGGTACGCCCCGGAAGAACTTATTGGCCAATCTTTCCTGTCCTACATTCATCCTGAGGATGCAAATTATCTTCAAGAGCTTCTCTCGTCGTCTTCATGGGATGATCCTACTGCGGGTATACCGTACCGCGCCCGCCGCAAGAATAATGAATATATTTGGCTGGAAACCACTGCCAGGATTATTTACGACCAGGAAAACAAAGTGGTTGAAATTCAGACCTCCTCGCGTGATATCACTGAACGAAAAGAGTCGCAAGTGGCTTTACAGCGAGCCCACCAAGGTCTGCGGGAGGCCTATGACAAAACCATTGAGGGCTGGGTTCTGGCGCTGGATCTGCGGGACCGCGAAACAGAGGGGCACACACAACGCGTCACTGAGATGACCGTACGGCTGGCGCGTGAATTGGGGCATCCGGAAGAGGAGATCGTTCATATCCGCCGCGGCGCTTTACTGCACGATATGGGCAAAATGGGCATCCCGGATGAGATCCTGCAAAAGCCTGGCCCACTGACAGATGATGAATGGGTGGTGATGCGCAAACATCCGCAATATGCATATCAAATGCTCTCCCCCATCAGTTACCTCAATCAGGCGCTGATCATTCCCTACTATCACCATGAACGCTGGGATGGTAGTGGATACCCGCATGGACTCAAAGCTGACCAGATACCGCTTTTTGCGCGGATGTTTGCGGTCGTGGATGTTTGGGACGCACTCTCAAGCGACCGTCCATATCGGAAGCGTATGCTGCCCAAGGAAGTGGCCGAATATCTGGAGAAAGAAGCAGGGCGGCTGTTTGATGCAGAAATCGTGGAAAAATTCCTGCCGCTGATCATCACCAAGTAAGATAAAACATAATGGCGCTCAAGACAGAGCGCCATTCTTTATTTATCCACCTCCACTTTCACCAACACAGCGCGGACCATAACTCGCTTTTTGTATGTGTTTGTCTTCGCGTCATATTCCTTGCACGTCACCAGCGTCAGCCAGGATTTTTCTTCATGCTTGAAGACAGTGCCATCATTTGATGCAACGACGAGGTTGGTCTGTACTTCAAATATATATTTTTGTCCATACACATGAACGATGATCCTGTCACCGAACTTGAGTTTATTCAAAGCGATAAATGGACCAGGCAGGCCATTGGATAGATATACATGACTGGTAAGCACACTGTTCCCATTCCAGGATGGGAACGCACTACCTTCTAACCATCCGGCCTGTTTGCCCAACCAGGATACATTCCACGCCCCATTCTTTAACGGCACACCTACGATGGGAATTTTGATACCAAGAGATGGCACTTCCAGCGTAACATCGCCTATGCGCGCGTAGATTTCGCGAGGCAACTGACTCCGGTCAGTTACTACGCCTGGTGCAAAACCGGTATCTGGCAACGTGGGCCGGTTATTTCCAGTACCACCGCTGCTGGAAGTGACCTGCAAAGTGGCGGCCGCGACATTATTAAAGGTTCGGTCGGTAATCGAGTTGGTTGTAATTGAAACATTGTTCGAACCACCAGGCGGCTGACCCAGTGAATTGACGTGCGTTACGATTGTAACAACATAGAAATCTGTCGGCGCGACCATTCCAAAATTAATCGTGAAGGTATTGCCTGATATAACGGGAGTCAGGCCCGGGTTCGGAGAGATCGTGATGGAGAGAATATCCAGGAATGCGGGCTTGGTGTCAGTCAATACAACGTTTGTGGCGTTGGTATTTCCATTATTTCCAACTGTGATCGTGTAAACGACGGCGCTGCCAACAGCCGCACTGGTCGGGGCACCATATTTGGTGACCGCCGGGTCGGCGATTTGTGCAGCTCCACCTGTTTGATCACCAAAGTTAATCGTAGCCGTTGTGCCAGCGCTCAAATTCACGGCAACATTATTGAGTGTGGTGCTGATATATCCTGGCAGGTCTGTTTCGGTAACAATATACATTCCCGCGACCAGATTGATGAAACTATAGCCGCCGGAAGCGTTCGTTGTCGTTGTAGCAATGACGGTACCAACATTGTTCTTGAGTTCAACGGTGACGCCGCTTAGAGGTGTCTCACCCG
This sequence comes from Anaerolineales bacterium, assembly GCA_045402985.1. Taxonomy (GTDB): domain Bacteria; phylum Chloroflexota; class Anaerolineae; order Anaerolineales; family Villigracilaceae; genus Defluviilinea. The sequence continues at coordinate 26,936 of JAXIPJ010000246.1, read as the reverse complement.
AATCCAGAATTCCATTACCATTTGCATCATTGAAAACCACGCCTGTGATGTTAGAAAGTGTGGTGTTAGGAAGCCTGTAATCCCCGAAATTGACCGTAGCGGAACTGCCCGCGCTTACAATTGCAGGAACACTATTGGGTGTTGTACTCACATACCCAGCCAGGTCTGTTTCTATCACCACATAATCTCCCGCGGGCAGGTTGCTGAAGCTATAAGAGCCACCTGCTCCTGTAATAACAGATGCGATCAAGGTTGTGCCAGCGCTATCATAAAGATCTACTCTCACACCGCTGATACCAGGTTCAGCACCCGCTTGAGTTCCATCGAGATTCGGATCATTGAATACCACACCGCTGATGCCACCAGACGCAGGGGTAGGAGTCAACGTCGACGTGGGTGTATTTGTCGGAGTGTTGGTTGGGGTAGCTGTGTTCGTTGCTGTATTTGTTGGAGTATTGGTTGGCGTGTTCGTCGGAGTTAGCGTGTTTGTTGGAGTATCAGTTGGTGTATTTGTCGCAGTATCCGTCGGTGTGCTTGTGGGCGTGGAGGTGGGAGTATTGGTCGGTGTATTGGTGGGTGTATTCGTGGGCGTGCTCGTCGGCGTGTCCGTCGGAGTATTTGTGGGTGTGGCTGTAGGAGTCAATACTGTTACTGTATCAAAGCCATCATTATTTGCCTCATTTGTCTCAGTTATATTGTTGTTCGGGTCAACTCTCGCGGTATTCGCAAGATTACCGCCCAAAACAGGTGTGACGGTGAAACTCATAACAAAACTACCACCTATACCAATGATTACGGATCCACTATTAGCCGTACAAGCAAGTGTTCCGGCTGTGATACTACAACTGATATTGCCGGAGTTCGTGATGTTGACGAACGTACCGGGTGTTGGTGTGCCGTAGGTTGGACCAACTTGCAATGGATCACTTAGGATGGTCTGACCAGTTGTAAATGTCGCCGCAGTGTTTCCGCCATTCGATATAGTTAACGTCCATGTAAAGGGCGTGCCGAGGACAACACTACCGCTAACGTTATTCGTTTTCGCCACAGTTAAATCTGCAGGCGTACCAATGGTTGTACTAACATTAGCGGAGGTTACACCGCCTGCTGTAGCAGAAGCTGTGTTTGTGATGGTGCCCGTTGCAACATCACCACCTGTGACGATATATGTGGCAGCACAAGTGATACTTTCTCCTACATCCAACCAATTATCGCCATCACCAGGACCGGGAGGTGCAGTTTGTATTGCAGTACTGACTGCCGGGCAGGTGACAGTTGTTTTGTCATCGGCAACAGTGACCGGTCCGAGCAGAGGCGCAGACCCGCTGTTCGTCACAACATAACTGTAGTTCAACACTTGCGGTGCGACTGTATAGTATGGTTCCGCCACACTCTTGACGATGGTCAAGGCAGGTGTGGCATACGTCGCACTGGATGAATCAGTTGTGTTTGTGCCGTTCGTGCCCGTGGCGGTTGCCATGTTCACGTTTAAACCAGCTACCGCAGTGATCGGGCCCAGCACACAAGTCATCAATTGATTATTATCTGCATCCGCTACTGGTAAAGGGTATGGCGTCGTCAGCGTTGTGCCATTGCCATCCACCCAGGTACAACCTGCGAGACTCAGCCTGTCGTCCATAACAGTCACCAGATTCAGCGGGAGATCACCAATGTTCTCAACGGTGAATTTATAATATACATTACCGCCAACTGATATCGTCAGGAAGGAAGTCCATGGGCCGGCGGCAGTGGGACCGACCTGCTTCAACATGCTAACGAGCGGTGCAGCATCTTTCACCAACACGCTGGCAGTGGATGTATTACCCGTACCGCCATTTGTAGAACTCACTTGCACTAAGTTTGCCTTGAGACCAACCGCATTACCCGTTACATCGACAGAAAGCGCACAGGAGGCACCCGCCGTTAAGCTCACCCCGGTCAAGCTGACTGTCGAACCTGTTGCTGTTGCTATGCCGCCACAACTGTTCGACAAACCATTCGGTGTAGCAACCAGCAAACCCCCAGGCAAAGTATCGGTAAAGTTTATGCCGGTCAGCGTGGTGGCTGAGTTGGGATTATTGATCGAGAAGGTGAGATTGGTTGAATTACCTGTAAAGATGGGATTTGCAGTAAAGGATTTGGCAATGACCGGCGGATCAATGATAGTGAGTGACGATGTACCAATGCCGCTGGAGGTAGTGTTGGGTCCGGTCTCAGCGGATGAGACGCTGCTACTCACGTTCGTATAAGACCCGGCGGTTGCGCCCGTCACAGTGACGTTAATAGTACAAGTACCACTTGCAAGAATCCTTCCACCCGAAAGGGAGATGGTTCTGGGCGAGGTCCTCATCAATGTCCCTATGATACATGCAGTAGCTGAGCCAGATGTGACAGTGAGACCATCTGGCAGGACGTCAGAGAATGAAACACCGTCCAAAGTGGTTGTATTGGGGTTCGTAATCGTGAACGTCAATGTACTGGTACTGCCTGTCCCGATAGAGGCTGGTAAAAAGCTCTTGGATAGATTGGGTACAGTTGGGCGCAGGCAGCCACTGATAGTGATGCCATCCAGATACATGGTTCCAGTAGTGACGGAAGGATTACCGCCATATTGAGCCCCTGCAGCAAATACCCTGAAATATACAGTGCTGTTCCCCGTGCTTGTTGTCGTTGCTGTAATGGCATTTGTCTGCCATGCATTAGTTTTGTTCCATGCTCCATTGTTTTGGGATATCCAATTTGTGCCATCGGTACTGAAAAGGACATACCAATTCCCTGAGGCTGACCAGTTGCCTTGCAAATTGTAACTGGCAGTAATTCCTATCCCACCATAATTGCTCGCATCAACCTGAAACTGAAAATAGGGTGTCGTTGCAGTGGCTGGAGTTGCCGGATTCGTGTCCAACCATCCACCACGTATACCCCACGAATTGCCGCTGTTGCCGGTCGTTGATGGAGCATTCCAGCCTGTCGGAAACGTAGTTGTGTTCGCTATACCAGATGTACTTCCATTTATTGCAGTTTGTGATCCTATAGCCGTAGACACATTGGCTGCCTGCGAGAAAGCGTTAAATGGACCATTATTGGTTGCTGTGCTGGCAGTATAGTTTTCCAAAGTCCAAGTTGCCATCGTAGTGCTGGTGGTGCAGGAGGTCGGTGGCGAAGGCTGGGAACTGACAATTAAAGTATCATACCCATAACTACCTGTATCGGTGGTTCCAATGAACAGATCACCCGTCGTGTTGTTGTATGTGCCATTAGTGGAAGAACTAACGCTGATACCGAAAGTACAAGTTCCGTTCCCCGCAATTGTCGCACCACTTAGTGAAATCACACGCGTCGTAGCGTTAGTTGTCACTGTGCCGCCGCATCGCGAGATAGATGATGTTGCTACTGTTAATCCAGCAGGCAAAGTATCCGTAAAATTGACATTGGATATCGAAGCCGAACCTGGGTTGGTAATTGTAAATGTCAGTGTGGAGGTCCCAAATGCCAGAATAGTCTTGGGAGAAAACGATTTGGCAAGGCTGGCATTGATGATATTGGCATAACGTGTGGAAATGCCATAATCCGAATTGTAGTGATAACTGCTGCCAGAGAAATCATAGACTAAAGTGCTGAGAGGTTCTGGGTTAACAAGCGGAGCCGCAGGCACTTGCAGAATCTTTACCTGATAGGTAACAGTGATGTTGCCACCACTTTTACCAACGCCAAGGCAGGCGCGATAATTCGGGCTGTTGGGATCATTTTCCCAGGTGCAGCCATCGCTGTACAATTTATCAATGATATAAGGATTGGTGGGATGATCGTAGGTGGAGGACACCGACAGAATCTGAAAAATAGTGTTCGGAAAGTTGATAAAGGCTTCGAGCTGTTCATATCCTTGTGTGGCAGTAAAACCATCCAGCGTAATGGCGTAAGTCTGACCCACCATCAAATTCATCGTACCACCAGGAGCGATGTTCACCCCATTCAAAAAAACATCCGTCACTGCATTGCGATTTTGTGAAACTAGGTGTTCAACAAAAAGCTCGCGCGGCGTGGGTGTGCTGCCCGTGGTCGCGCCGCCATCTGCGATTACCGTGATCTGATAGTCTCGCGTAGTATCGTAAGCAGCCGCACTGCGCGTTATCTCCACTTCAAAGTAAAAATCGGTACAGGCACCGATGGCCAGACTGGCTATAGTGATTTGGTCATTTGTCCCCGGGCGTAGGTGAATCAGAGGCGTACCTGCCCCCAATGTAAACGTGGCAGTGACACCTGTGGCAACCGCGGCTCCGGTATTACAGACCCGCGCCCCCACCGGGAAAGTATTCGGCCCCACATTAACGTTGTTGCTATCCAACCCAATCACATTCCAGGTCAGTGGCGTAACGGTCAATGTTGTCAGCGCATACACTGCGTATTGCGGTTGAGCGAGGAATCCAATAACCATTCCCACTAAAGAGACCCAGCGCATGATCGAGACAAAACGATAATTCAACACGCCTCCAGAAGAATCACCCTCACTAAAATAAATGATTGCTCAGGAAAACAACTGTTCAGGACCTGGATCTGTGTATTATATTGATATTGATTTAAAGACTATGTCGATTTTACAACTTACGAAAACTTAACGCAATGGTAACGCCTTCAGTCTTGTAAGCAAAGGGAATTTCACTTTTTATGAATTGTGTCGCGTTCCACTACCTAGAACGAGTCTTGCATGCTCGCCTGTAAACTCTTGCCACCCACCAGGCAAGTATTAGGCTTTCCTTGAGGCATCAGAGGGTCACGCCTCAAGAATCTTTGAGCCATTTTCTGAGGACATGATTGATCTTATCCAACGTGAGGGGTTTGTTGATAAAGTCATCCATGCCAACCTGCAGGCATTGCTCCCGGGTATCCGCGCCTTCATTGGCAGTCAGCGCGACAATGACAATATGCCTGTTCGTATTGGTTTCATCCTGGCGTATTAATTGGGTGGCCGTGATCCCATCCATGACTGGCATCTGCAGATCCATCAAGATCATTGAAAATGCATATGGGTCTGCCTGAACCAATTCAACGGCCTCACGGCCGTTTTTGACAGACTGGCTGGCAAGCCCAAAGTGCAGAAGCTGCAGGGAAAATAGATCTCGATTGGCAGCGATATCTTCGACGATTAACACCGGCTTTTTGCCTGAATAATTCTCATGGCCCATATGTTTGAGTTTATCATGTCTCGAGATGAAAATCCCGTTTAACCGTTGGGTCGTTCGATGAAATCCAAAAAATATTCAACGACCTTCGGGTCGAAATGCGTGCCTGAAAGGGACCGGATATGCTCCAAGGTTTTTTCGATTGCCCATGCTTTGCGATAGGGTCGGTCTGAACGCAGGGCATCCCACACATCCACGATCGCGAACAAGCGCGCAGCCAGAGGAATCACTTCCCCTTTCAGCCCGCGCGGATAGCCGGTTCCATCCCACTTTTCATGATGACAATAGGGAATGTCCAAAGCGGATTTCAGGTACGCAATGGGCGATAACATTTCCAGGGCAAAAACAGGATGCTGTTTCATGCGATCCCATTCTTGATCGGTCAGCTTATCCGGCTTGAGCAGGATCTGGTCTGGAACGCCCATCTTGCCAATATCATGTAACAAAGCCCCCCAACGGATAGATCTCAAGTGTTCATCGGTGAAGCCAAATTTGCGTGCCAATTCGAGCGTCATTTCGGTGACGCGCAGGGTGTGGCCCTCGGTTTCTTTATCGCGCAAGTCGAGGGCGTGAGACCAGCCCTCAATCGTGGCATCATACGCCTGGAACAGTTCACGATTGGAATGTTGCAAGTCCTCGAACAGGGTTGCGTTCTCAATGGCGATGGCTGCCTGCCCGGCCAGGGTTTCCAGAAAGTCGACCCATTCCGGGTCGCCAGCCAGAGCGCTGCGATGAAAGATTTCGAGCACGCCCTTCACTTCCCCTTTGACAATGAGTGGCACACAATAGTACTCAATAAAATTTTCAATCTTCAAGGAGAGAGTATAGGCAAGTTCGCGGTCTGTTTCCACCAGGTTCGAGATGTGGATCATGCGGCGTTCGAGGATCGCTTTCCCGGCATACCCTTCACTCAATCTTAACCTGGCCTCACGGATGGTTGTAGAGCGAAAGCCGCGGCTGGCCGCATGTTCAAGTGTTCTGGTACTTGAGTGGAACATTAGGATTACCGCTGCGTCCGTATAGAGTTGTGCAATGACTTGATCGAGCAGAAGATTGAGCGTCAGGCTTAGATCGAAACTGGAACTGATCGCAATGTCAATGGCGTGCAAGGCCCGTACGCGTTGGAGCTGAAGCTGGGTTTGTTCCTCTGCCCGCTTGCGCTCGGTGATATCAAGCGTTGAGACGATCACTTGTGCAAGGCTGTCTTCATACCCCGGAGCGACTGACCAGCGCACGTTGACATGAATTTTTTCACCTGTCAGGGTCTGATCCATCTGCTCCCGCTCGAAGTTCAGGCGGCCATTCGCGATCTGTATAAGTTCAGTTTCGAATTGTTCGGGTGTCATAATGTTGAAAACATTCCCCAGGTTTCCGAGCAATTCACTTTTTTGTCTGGCATGATACAACTTCATCGCGGCATTGTTCACATCCAAAATCCTGACGTGTCTTGCCAATTCGGTTACGATGTGGGGATGTTCTCGAAAATATGCTGGAATATCTACTATACCCTTTTCCTTCAATTCATCCAGGCGCGGTTTTACTCCGGAAAAATCCTCCACCCAAAGTGAGATGGGTGAATCTTCAAACAGGCTTCGATACTGTTCTTCGCTTTGATATAGCGCTTTCTCCGCCCACTTGCGTTCGGTGATATCGCGATGGACACTTACATAACCGGTCATCCTGCCTTGCTGGTCGAGAAGTGCAATTGTATTGGCTTCCACGTATATAGTTCGTCCATCCCTGCGACGATAGATCCTTTCGCTGCGGGAAGTAGCGCTTTCTTTAAGAATTTCTCTGGCTGCTGCCCGCTCTTCATCAGTGAGTTCGAAGTTCAGAATTTCAGAGACGCTATGCCCCATGACTTCTTCGCTGCGCCAGCCATACATCTTCTCGGCGGCGCGGTTCCAGGCAGTGATGCGGAACTGGTCATCGGTGGCAATGACCGCATCGTTGATGTGCCTGAGCAGGCGGGCGTGATAATTTAATTGATCCTCCGCCTGCTTGCGCTCGGTGATATCAGACATGGCCCCGATCACGCGCAGTGCCTTGCCACTGGCATCACGATCGACGTAGGCACGGTCCATGATGAACGCGTATGAACCGTCCCTGCGCAGGAAGCGGTATTCATCGGTCCAAATAGCCTGGTCTCCGGCTGTAAAAGCGCTGAGTTTTGATAGCACGCGCTCGCGGTCATCCGCATGAATATGATCTTCCCACCATGTTTCATACATACCAATCTCGCCAGCTGCGTATCCAAATACAGAGAAAGAGTTCTCGTTCCAAAAGAGTTGATTTGTTTCCTGCTCCCATTCCCAGATCACATCATTGGTGGCTTTGGATGCCAGGCTATATCGATTCTCACTTTGGCGCAGTGCTTTTTCCGCCTGCTTGCGCTCAATGGCCAGGGCAACCTGAGATCCGATCAATGCCAGGAAGTCTCTATCGCGTTCCGTATAGCGGTTTGGATTATCGTAATGCTGCACGGCAATGACACCGATCGTTCCATTCTGTGTTTTGAGCGGCGCTCCCAGCCAGGACGCCGAATCGGTGCCCACAAGTTCTACTTCGCCTTGTCTGGCAAGTTCGTCGAACCGGGCCTGAGTCAGGAGCAGGGGTTCACCGCTTCGAAAGACGTAGGAGGTAATACTCTTTTCAAGTGCGGATGGTGGACTAGGCTGGTCGTACTGATCTACAGAATAAGTTTCTTCAAATAAGCCGGTATCCTTATTGTAGAACACAACGAAGAAATTCTCCGCATAGATCACGCCGGCAATCGAACGATGGATGAGCTTCAGGAATTCCTGCAGATCGTCGGTGCTGGGCAGGTCCTGCATAATTTTCAGGAGGGCCTGGCGTTCCATCTCCGCTCGTTTAAGATCAGTGATATCGCGGCCGATACCCACCAGCCCTGCTACTTTTCCATCACTATCGTGGAGCGGTACCTTGGTTGACAATACCCAGACTGGGTTGCCTTCGGAATCGAGCCCGGGTTCTTCATAGTTAATGACGGGTTCCCCGGAATCCAGGATTGCCTTGTCAAGAGCCCAGAAATCCTTTGCCAGTTCAGGTGGATAGGTATCAAAGTCTGTCTTTCCAAGAACATCCTCCATCGTTCTCCCGCCGGACGCCATCCAGTCTGCGGTGTTCGATAAGGTTTTACGGCCCTGCATATCCATGGCATAGATGCGGTCAGGCAGGTTATCAATTAACGTCCGAAGGAGGTTTCGTTCTTCCTTTAACATCTCCTCTGCCCGCTTGCGCTCGGTGATATCGCGATAGTTGACCACAATCGCATTCACACCAGGTTCGTTCAGCATGTTGGTGACCGTGGCCTCATTCCAGCGCCAGGACCCATCGTTATGCCGCAGGCGGAAAATACCATCCTGGCGGCTGCCAGGCTCCTGCAACAGTTTGGCATATAACTCACTGGTCCATTGCAGATCATCAGGGTGCAATAATTCGAAGATGTTGTGGCCCACGAATTCATCCTGCTCGTAACCCAAACCGCGGATAGTAGCAGGACTCTCCCATAGCAAGGTGCCATCCACGGCGAGGAGTGAAATATTGTCCCGTCCGTTTTCGATCAGGGCGCGGAAACGTTTTTCGTTATTGTGTATGGTCTCTTCCGCCTGCTTATGCTCGAGTAACAAACGCCTCTCCTCCAGCGCATGGGCTACTGCAGGTCCCAGCCGTTTGATATTTTCCTTTAGAATATAGTTGACCGCCCCGGCTTTCATGCATTCAACAGCAACGTCTTCCCCCATTGTGCCCGTCCAGATGATGAAGGGAGTCAGCTTTGCATGTTCCTGAGCTAGTTTCAGGGCGGTAAGCCCATCGAAGGCGGGCATGTGGTAGTCAGACAGGATCAAGTCAGGCTGGAATATTTCCAGGGCCCCGAGAAAACCTGCGTGTGTTTCCACTTGTTGAAATGCACACTCTTTCACTACCTTGCGGATTTCGCGCTGTGCCAGCTCGAAGTCCGTAGGCACGTCTTCAACGATCAAAATGCGGACAGGTTCACTCATGGTTCCTTGCCTTGGGTTTCTAAGGTTATCACAACGGAGGTTTGCTTCCATTGCACTATGATGCTCTCTTTTATAGCGAAAATTTCAATGGCCTGCATGCTCTATTTATCCCTCACACTATCCCGCGAAATTCGGGTCTTCATACTGCAATTATATTGTGAATATAAAGCTTTTCAGGCAGAAAATCAAGGGAAACATGATCGGCTTACACCGCTATGTGACACGATCTTATAGTCTCTGGCGCTTTCCTAAGGGCATACTTCACCATCGCTGCTCTTTCCTCTCCTTCGATGGACAGTGCTTGTCTGCATATGAGCTATATGAGCTGTAGGTACAGCAGTTGCCTGCTTGAGTTGCTGAACCCTTTTTAAGGACACTCTGGCAGGCTGAGCAAATTATCAGGCTGCTCTCCATCTGCTGTCGTTTTTAAGTATTTATACCCGTATTGGCTGGTTGCGATCACTACATTAACTTTCTTGCCGTCCCGTTTGACATAGAATAAATAAGTGTCTTTGACAATGTAGTGAATGGCATCAGTTTGTGACAGTTTCCAGGGTGTTCCGCCTGCAGTGACGCCGCCAACGTTGACGATGCGTTCGTATGGAGTGACGTGGTCACTCTTATTGATACAACGGATTTCGACTCTGGTAGCCATTTTTTCTTCCTTCTTGTGAAATCAATTGATTATCGCGCAAAATAGGCGCGCGAGTCAATAAAAAGCGGCAACCTCCCGAAGGACACACCTGCACTACGCCGAACGCGGTGCGGTCCAAGTGTCGGGACGATGTGAGGGGACAAGGATACTCAAATGGAGAACCAGTGTCAATTAATTCGCAGGTTCTAGATAATGGGGAGACCAGATTATCAATCATCCTTTCCGTTGACTCGATTTTGTGCTTCTCTCTGTTTGGACGGACAATGCTTATCTGCATATGAACAATACACACAGCAATTGCCTGCTTTTGGCCGAAGTACCGCGCCGCAACTGGCGCATTCATAGAAAATGACTCAAGTATCAGGCGACATTTGTTCGCTTTTGGCAAACCCGCATTGTGGACAGGTGATGATGGCATTTATATCTATCATGATTACCCTCCTAAGATTCAACTATCTTTATCTTCATCCTTCGTTATCATCCCATTGTTTTCGCTCTCTCCAAATTCAACGCCAGCAGTTTCTCCAAAACCTCCTCATCACTCAAATCAGACTTTCACCAATACGCGCGACAAAGACTGCCTCATCGAGCCGCTTGTGAGCGAGATCAAGCCAGGTGGGACGTGGGACGTGCGTCGTACAAGTTCGTAAGTGTGCGCCCTTTCAAGAGGCGCACACCAGCGATGACTAGGAATACTTTGCAGGACTCATGGGGAATGACCCGATGAGTTACTTGCCTGCCAGCTCCGGCACGGGTATGACGCCCAGTTGTTGCATCATGCCGAATTGGTCAAAGATGCCCCAACTCTCGGCGATTTTTCCATTCACAACTCGGTCTACATTAATCCCTGTGACAGTGGACGACTTACCGGTGGCGGGGATGCCTGCCAGTTCACCTTGATGCGTGCCGTGCCCTGTCCACCGCGTCACGACCTTATCCCCTTCAGCGATCTGTTCATCAATCGTGAAATGAACGTCCGGGAAGGCGTTGCGGTACACCGTGACGAGCTGTTTGCTGCCTTCGGGGCCAGTCGGCAGCCCGGGAAGAGTGCCTGGGCCACTGTCGACGTGGTCCGGGGCGATAATCTCGTTTAGTACAGCCAGATTCCCTTTATTCCAGACTTCTTCGAAGAAACGGCGCGAGACGGTTTTGTTGGTTTCTGATAACATGGGTTCTTCTCCTTATATGATTGGTGTGCGTCTCGTGAAGAGAGGCGCATATATGGGTTGGATTAAGTCAGAATGTGTTGATCCCCGTTGTGACTGGTCGCACAGTTTGGGCAGAGACGCCCTTTAGAGAAAATAAAAGGGCCATCTGCAAATGACGCAGACGGCCGCAAGGGTAAACTGTATCAGTTACAATTTCTAATTGACTTATCTTGTTTCATCATATCACACATGCTTGTGTTTGGTTGCCCCACCCCCTTCGATTCAACAAAACTCATATACTTCGCTAACACCTCCCACAAAGCGGACAGCCCCACCGGGGTGCTGCGCGCAGGGGACGGGGGTGATGCGTCGCGCTGCGACTGTAAGAAGTGTCGAAGCGTCCAACCTATCTATCTGCGTAGCAATTTTTATTCCCGGCTTCGCCCTCTCCAAATTCACAGTGATGCTGTCACAGATATTGACCATTCTGAACAGTGAAGGGATATAATGCCGCCATGCTGAATGAAGAGGTTGCATGGGCAACCCGCGCCAAGAGTTTTACACCTGTGGGTTTAGCGAGTGCTAGAAAGTTGGAAAGTTTGAAGGTTAAACGTTAGCGGGCGAGTTTCCTCGCCCGTTTTGCTCTACCACATATCGTAGTAATCTTCCTCTAATTCATCATCTATCCAAAGCAATGTCAGAACAGCTTCGTAGTTTGGCATTGCAATCGAATGCTCTTCGATTGTGGCATCTTTGTTGTATTTCCCTAGCATGAACCAACGTGATGCTTGTGTTCTGGTTTTTTTCTTGGGATAATTTGGGTCCTTGAGTAATTTTGCTGCTAGTGTATCGGGGTCGAGAATACTTTGTGGTTTAATGAAAAAGTTTAGATCATCTCTAAGCTTATCAAAATCAAGAGAACTTTGAAACCATTGTATCTTGTTGTTTTGTGACAGAATTATAGCAACAGGTTCATTGCAAAATTTTATATACTTCAATGCTGTTGCCGTGAGCGATGTCATAAATTTATTTGCAAGGCTAGATATATACAACAATGATGGTTCTTCACTGAGACACAATGGAGCAAAAAAACGTTTAGGCATCAGTAGTTCAGAAGCAAACTCATTAGCTTCTTGTTCTAATTTGTTGCTTACATCTTTATGCGGTGATTCTCGGATATCTTGATTTAGACAAATTAATAGCTCTTGAGTGCCTCTATGCAATTCAAAATGTCCTAGCTCATGTGCGATACTAAACCTCCTTCGTCTTTGATCTTGCATGGCTGTGGAGATTGTAATCACTCCTTGACTATACGAGATAACGAGGCTAGCTTCTGCACCCTCAAGCTTATCATCCGTTACAAGTACTCCTCTTGCCCAAGCGATTTCTTCAAGGCGGAATAAATCAGCTAAGTCATTAATACCAAGGTCACTAATAAGTCGATCTGCTGCTGATATCGGATAAGACACTATTCCCCCTCTTCATTTTTCTTGTTGGACTTAAGATACTGGAGCTGATTAAGTATGCTAAGTAAGTCACTTTCGGATGCTGTCTCGAAATTTCTAAAATGTGCGGGTATCAATTTGGAATCTTTGCGACCTAAGGTGTCTAAGATTTTCTGAATTTCGCTGATTAATGATGCTCTGTCTAAGTTTTGAAGCTCCTGAGATTTTGTTTCATCAAGTCTGACTCTGGCGGTTTTAATTGCCTGCTCAGCAGTGTTTCGCCAATTCAATGGTGAGTTAGTTAAGTGACGTATTGAGATTTCTATCCCTTTTTGCTCCAGTTTACCTGGGTCGTAACCTAAATCTCTTAGTTCTTTTTCTATATCTTCAATTGATTCATCCTCAGTTACGTCACAAAAGAATTCCTCAAGAGCTTGCAAAAGTTGCTCTTCAGTTTCTATACGTTTATTGTTATTCATTTTGGCCCTATTCTGGGTTTATATTTATAGTTCAGCAAGACGCCTGTAATAACGTTTCTTCCGATTGTTAATTTCACTGATTTCTACTTTTAAATAATCTGCAATGACACGCGGCTTTGTGCTGCCTGTTTCAGTTATCGCATCAAAAAGTTCCTCCAATTCTGTATCTCCTGATATTGCTTGAAATACGCGATTGATTACTTTTGATTGTGCAATTGCCGTTTCTTTTTCGAGTAATGCTGTTTCTGGTTGTGGTGAATTGGCATCGACAGTGTTTTCCATTTTGACAGAAGAAGTCCGACCTTCATTAATTTCGTCGTCTTCATTCTCATCATCTCCAAAAGATATTTCATGTTTTCCTGATTCCCGCTTTATCCAAGCATCCATAACGCTTTTTATCTGATTTTTTAACCAGGGCAATAATGAGCCTTGCTTCGGATCCCACTTTCGTTCTCCCGATAACGTTTTTTCCATTACGTGTTGAACAATGTCATCAACGGTGAAATCCCTTCCAGACAGCATTTGCGTTTCGCTATCATACCAACCATAAAATTGAGCGCGTCTGACGGCATATCGTGTCAGCCTTTTATATATTGATCCCCAGTCGGATTGCTGGAGCAGGTTAAATGAATCTGGGTTCAGTACATTCTCCTCTACCTGTCGATCAAGTAGTTACACTCTTTAATACCGAGATAAGCCAAAAATTTGCCAATTGGCGAGAAAATGAAATTAGTCAGTATTAGTGAGTAAGTGAAATTGAAAAGGAGTTCAAATGACTAAATCTCGACAAAAGATTCATATTGTTCCCAATAACGGAAACTGGTCGGTAAAGAAGGGTGGCAAAGTGATTAGCAACCATCGAATCAAGGGCAATGCCGTAAAGGGTGGAGTAAATATTGCTAAAAAACAAAAGCCGTCGCAAGTTGTGATTCACAAGAAAAATGGACAAATTCAAACCGAACATACCTATGGCAAGGATCCATATCCACCAGATGGGTAATCATAAGGGTAATCATAAGGAGATTAGATTATGTCAACATATAGGATCGTTTGTACAGAACAACAACCTGCATCCCAACCACCCACACATGCTCATATCGTAGCGGTGGGGGTTGGCAGTGACCCAAATAAAGCAAACGAACGCTTTACTCTGGCACAGGTGGTCCAAAAGCTTGATGCTGGAGAGAAATTTTATACACAAGGCGTTACTTCAGGCAAAACAGCTATGGTCGAAAAGTATTGGTGCACTTATTGTCGCCAGTATCATATCCGTTCCACCGCTGATGCCGTTTTAGACAATAATCTGGATAAACTCAGGTATTGTTCTTGGAGTCGCTAGTATAATTTAAGCCAATTGCGAAGAGACATTCAACTTTAAGGTGACTGTCTCTTAAGCTTGCTCCTCTCCAAATTCAACGCCAGCAGCTTCTCCAAAATCTCCACATCGCTCAAATCGCTTCTCCATCCATACGATGTAAAGACTACCTCATCTGGTGCCTTGTTGTAATGTCGAGCCAGGCAGGACGCGCAAAGATGTTCGTATTATTTTTTCCTTACTTGCGCGGAGATAACTCGTTCACCACCAGCCAATACAGGCCAAGCTGACCTGCAGCTTCAAGAAATTCAGTGAAGTCCACCGGCTTGCGCACGTAGGAGTTGTCTTCCACAATCAAAATCATTTTGTCTTCCATACATTTACCCTTTCATTACAGAGTAAAGTTTCATCCGGCCTGGCTCTCATCGCTGAGTGAAAGAATGCCATAACGCTGTTTCAACCAGCGCGGCGGCAGATATGCCATCAGAATAGTCAGAGCGGCGGCCAACCCGATGAACCGGCTCGCAACCTGCCACCAATCTTGTTGCGCCAATCCTCCTGCCAGCGCGAATAGAGGGCTTAGGAACCAGACAATGATGCTCCAGGAGACTAGGAGAATACGATATTTTTGCGTTGCCTCCGGCACTTTGAAATAGAGTGTAAAGTAAGCAAGTCCGCCAATAATCTGTGGCAAGAGGAGCAAAACGATTATCAGGACAAAGAAAGGCCCTGTTAGAGGCGCGCGATAGGCAAGTGTTGTATTCCAACGGCCCACGTTTACGTTTTCAGGAGTACTGGCAGTGATGTAGTAAACAAGCAAGATATAGTAGATGATGTAGAAGACAGCCAAAGGTAGGAGTAATCGTCTGTTCCCTGTGAACAAGTAGATCAGGTAATACAAAAGACCCCATAGCGCGACGCAGATGACCAGAATATTAATATAGGTCGCGGTCACAAAGAGCGGGAGACTCGTCAGTCCGAACGCGCCGAACAAACTCAGGAAACCGCCGATCAATGTTATTGCCGCCAGCCCATACCACCATACCGTAAATGATCCCCAGGCCAGCCTGGCCTCTGAAGAAGAAATAACACGCTTGCTCAAGCGCCAGCCAACATAAGCATAAATGCTGGCGGAGGTCACGGCGAAGAGGGTATTGAATAATAATGTGGACTGAAGCGTCATATTAGTCTCTCGATCAAATGATTTCCTTTATTCGCTTGGCAAGGGAAACCTTTTCCTTCGACACAGTCAAGACCCCAGGTGACTGTCACCTGGGCTTCCCTCTCTCCAAATTCAACGCCAGTAACTTCTCCAAAATCTCCTTATCAGATAAATCACTTTTCCACTCATACGCCGCAAAGACTGCCTCATCGAGCCGCTTGTATGTGGTTCAGCCAGGCAGGACGCGCAATGCTTTTCCCATTATCCAGCCTCCTGAAGCGAGGGCGCCTCGTTCAACACCAGCCAGTAAAGACCCAGCTGGTGCACAGAATTAACAAATTGATTGAAGTCCACCGGTTTGCGTATGTAAGAGTTAGCCCCATATTTATAGCCTTCAATCACATCCTGCTCCTCTTTCGAGGATGTGAGGATCACAACAGGAAGCATGCTGGTATGCTGGTCGGCGCGGATACGTTTCAGCACTTCCAACCCATCCACTTTCGGAAGCCTTAAATCTAGCAGGATTGTTTGAGGTAAATCATGAGGATCACGGTCAGAATAGATGCCAGTACAGAATAAAAAATCCAAAGCTTCTACTCCATCGCGAACGACAACGAGACGGTTGCCAATGTTGTTCTTCTTCAAAGCACGTATCGTCAGCGCCTCGTCGTCGGGATTGTCTTCCACAATCAAAATCATTTTATCTTCCATGGATAAATCCTTTCATTGCAAAGTAAAGTAAAAAGTTGGACCTTGCCTGTCTGGGCGCGCCACAAGTATGCGCTAACCGCAAGGTTACATCATAATTCTAAAGCAAGGGAGGATGCAAATGGGACTGCAAAAGTCCAAGCATCTGACCAATTCCACAGCGTAGAGATGATGAGCGATGGATTGTAGAGTTGATTTATCCCGATTCTGACCCCTGAGTCTGCCTCCTTCACCCCGAATGGGGCAATTTTTATTCCTTCTTTCCCCGCTCCAAATTCAGGGACAGCAGCTTCTCCAAAATCTCCTCATCGCTTAGATCAGACTTCCAGCCATAAGCCGCAAAGACTGCCTCATCCAGCTGCTTGTATGCGAGATCAAGCCAAACGGGACAGGTTTTGTAGAAGTAGGTGAGGATGAGTTGTGAAGTTGATGAATTCAATTTTTCTGTAACACTTTTTCTAACTCTTGAGCTAATTCTTCAATTGTGTTCGTTGCTGTGTTCAAGGCAACTCTATCAGCTAAGGTGGGACTGTAACTCAGTACCTCATCTTTTGAGACTTTGTGCCAAATAGGAAGTATCCTTTCTCCTCCAGCCATTTCTTTGGCAATTAGCCCATCCAGTTCGTACTGTGGCCAATTCTTAGCGAAGAAATGAGGCGAGAGTATAACTATCCCAAATCGAGAGTTAGCTAGTCCCTTATCAATAGAGCGTCTGAGGCTGTCTCCAACTTTTAACTGAAAATCATCATACCAAATTGAAAATCCATTTTTCTGCAACAACTCTGCTAATGAACGGACTAAATCATTCTTATCTTCAGTAGCATGAGAAATGAAAGCATCGTAACTTGGCTGAGGACTACTGGATGTAATGGAACTAAACCGCATGGGTGTTGTTCGTGCAAACGCACGAACTTCATTTAGCATTTGGTCCTGTCTGCTTTTATCTTCCTGTTCCTTGCGCTTTAGAGAATCTAATAGTTTCTTTTGTTCTTTCTCTCGCTCTTTACCCTGTTCTGTATAAAGCTGTTGTTCATTTTTGTGCAGTTGTGCTGTTTTATCTGCAATACGTCTGTGGAGTTCTGCCTGTTTACTATGTATTTTCACGATATCTTTTTCAAGATTTTGAATGTCACGCTGTTTGCTCTGCGATGTAGAAAGGCTCGTTGATTTAGTGATGCTTCCGCTGATCTGACCGATTCGACCAGACTTGTCTGCCAACTTCTTTGCCTCGTCCGTTAGTTGACGTTGAAGGGATTGAATCTCGCGTTGCAGGCTGGAAATACTGCTGAGGATTGATTGAACTGACATATACACTATTCTCCTCTTAGAAGGTGAATATCACCTATCTAGCCCTTGCTCCTCTTCAAATTCAACGCGAGCAGTTTCTCCAAAATCTCCTCATCGGACAAATCAGACTTCCAGCCATACGCGGCAAAGACGGCTTCATCGAGCCGCTTGTGCGCGAGATCAAGCCAGGTGGGACGGGCATTGTATAAGTTTGTCAGCGTTCGCTTTTTCTTATCTGTATCACTGAGACCTTCCCCCTGTGGGGACGATGCGGCGTTGAGCCAGCAGTCACGTTGATCGACTAGACATGGAATTCTACTGATTTCAATCTCTCAACTGCGATTGCCGTGGAGAAGTAACTTTAAATAGGCTCTCAACTTCTTCACTCGACAAGATTTTATATTTTTCATCTTCATCAGATTTATAGGCAGTCTCAACATTGTTCTTAAACGCCTGTGCCGCTCGACCAATTGACTGTTTCACAATTTCATGAAACTCTTCGTGAACTTGGCGGATAAAATTGTGATCAAAAAACATGCGCTTATCACCAATATTTTTTAGCCGCGGCACTTTTTGCGCATCTGGCAGGGTCAACAAGCCTCCTGTATGGGCTATCGAATGGCGTATTTGCCAAAGACAATTTAGGTAATCAATATCTGCGCCTGAATAAAAATCAGTTTTTTCAAGCATAGCTTTAATAATCTCATTTACTCGCTGAGGGTTGTGCCATCCCGAAATGTTATCTGTTAGCAGCCCGCCAATATTGGCGGGCTGGCCACGATACGCGGCAATATCAACAATTCGAATCCCACTATCTTTGCTATCACCTAAAATTCTCTTCATTACCATATCTATGTTCAGATCTCTTAGGAATCTTGTTGCTTCGAACAACCTGGAAACAAAAGAACGTTGATATATTTCAAAATGTCCCATCATAGCGACGAAAGATGCTGCACTAAGCCTGTGAATGACTTTCTGACCATCCGCAGTTAGTTTGTCAACAGATTTATAGACTGGTTTGGAAACTGACCTATTCCGCGAGGGGAATTTCTCCATGCAGTATCGTAACGATTTATTCAAATTTACAATCTGAGTTAAGAAATGGACTGCTGGGCTCTTTATGGAGTCACCCCATGTTAACTCGTCGGCCGATTGAGTTTGAATCGAATTGATGAGGTAGGACAATCGGTCTCTTTTATTTTTTGCTGCCATGCTAACTTGCTCGTGAAAAAGCATCCATCAAGCTTCTTTAATTATTCGATTTGAGATATTTAAAGGATTCATAGAAGAAGGAATAGATAAGCGCTCACTATAAATCAGTAGCTCTGCTCCCTTATATCTGTCTTGGGCGCTATAGCTCAGTTTGTAAGATTGCTGGTGAAAACCGTTGTACAGTTGCCGTATTTGTGTTGTATCGTCATACGATACAAGCCAGGGACGCTTCACGTAGCTCTTGATAAGCTTGGCAATGCGCACATGGTCAGCATGGATGTAATGATGTTCGTAAAGACCTTTTCCTTTCACATAGTAAGGTGGATCCAAAAACACAAATGTATTTCGTGGAAGTTTGGGTACGACCGTTCTGATAAACTTCGCTGCATCCAGATTGAGAACAGTTATCTTGTCGGCATGTCTTGCAATTCGATCGATACGATTAATAAGATTGGTTTTGTTGTACCGAGCATCGAGCTTCCATTTCCCAGCTTGTTCTTTACCACCGATCACGCCTCCCTTTAGAATACCCGATCGATTAGTACGATTTAGAAAGAGTGTAGCAAAGGCAAGCTCAAGTTGACTGTAGTTAGGGTAATCAGCATGAATCGCCTTTTGTCTATGCCATTGACTCATATTGACCGGTGTATCAGTGACAAGTTTACTTAGATCACTTGGCTGATGGAGAACTATTGACCAAAATGCATAAAGTGCTGGATCAATATCATTAATAATCACTTGAGATACATACCCATCAAGGAGCAGAGACATTGCTATCGCGGCCCCTCCTGCATAAACCTCAGCATAACAGCCATCCATAAGTTTGTTTTTCTTGATTAATAGCTTAATATAATTGGCAAGTTGCCCTTTGCCGCCAGGATATCGGAGAGGAGTAATTAAGGCATGCATATGAGACTTAAATTGCTACGCAGGATTCCAAAATGCTTCACTAAATTGCTCAGGTTATGCCATATGACGGGTAAATATTTGGGTTCAATATGATTTTAAAGAATGCTTCTAATTTTGCCCAAGTACTACGTACTTCTGTTTCTGTTGTATTCCAGTTTTCATTATGGTTGGTCATATTCAATCGCTCAAGAGAATAAGCATCTGCCCAATTTTGCTTGAATTGATTTATGATCTGCTTGATGTTGTTATCGGTGATCGATTTGCATCGCGCAGATGCCACAAATGTCAATAGCTCACTCAGCTTTGGATTGTGTTGCGGATTCTTCTGAATCAACTGATATTCATTAGTTTCCTTCAGATAATACACTAAGGCACATTCTAAGAAGCTTCTCAAGAGATCATGTGTTGCATTGGGAAAATCATGAACGTTGATGTCTTTCAACTCGTTATAAATAATGCGCAATGATGAGCTGGATAGATTATATGGTACATCCCCTTGAAAGAACAGACCTGTAGGAATCTTTTTACTTCGTTTCTGGTTTGTTTTGGTTTTAGTCTGTGGAACCGCCACGGGCTTGAAGTCTGATGTGCCAAAGGTGCCTTTCTTAGACAGATCTGGCTGGTATTCATCGGGTAACTTGTTAATATAATCGCGTCGCTCTTCAGTGGTGTTAAATTTGCGCGAGTCTATGATGCCGGTCGCAATGTCTTCTATGATTTTCTTGAAACCTTTCTCAAACTCTTGCTTATCGATGTTCCCCTTGACTTTTCCCAGATCATCAAAACCAATGCCCAAAAAGTTCGCCACTGTCTTGTCATCATAAAAGCGTTCGAGAGTCGTAATTGGAAAGCCGCGTTCATCATGGATTTTTTCCTTGAGAGCGTCGTTGATATCAACGGATCTGGCCATGTGGTGTATTTCCAGCATCTTGATAAATCGGGGAATATCATGCTCTGGAAATTCCGCAGTGATCTCTTCGAGAGATTTGCCATTATCTAATTGGCTTTTATAGAAATATGCTTGACGCAATGGTTTCCACGGACGCCGATAATCAACCGTATGTTTGTTGGCAATATGCTTGATGGCAGATTCACGATTCGGCGCCAGGACAACTGGTATTCTATTTATGCGTGGATTATTGAGCGCTTCGATTTTTTTCTGCCAGATCGGAACAATATGGGACTCTTTCAATGCCTTCAGTGCGGCCAGCCGACGATTTCCCTCAATCATGATTAGCTTGCTGTTTTCTTTTACCACAATGGGAAGCTCATCGGGAAAGATACCATTTTGCACAAAACTTCTAACAATATCAAAAGCACTTTCATTGGCGAACATATCCTGGATCAGCGCATTTTGGTCTTGGTCCGAAATAGGTGTTCGAATGTTATATTGATCAAGATATAGATTTTCGATATCGTATTCTTTGATTGGCCAATTCATGTTTACTCCCTATCCATTGGATGTACCCTTTGGCTTTTCAGGCTCACTTGTCGGCGCAGATAAGGTCTGACCAACATGGCCTCAATTCTTGACAGATGGTTTGATAAAGCGCATTTAGGTCTATTATATATCTTCTTTTTCTTCCCAAAGAAGTAAAACTCAATGATTTCGGGTGTATCCATGCCCACATGTTGAATATAAGGATGGGAACGCCAAATATTGGGTTATGTAAGCTTTTCTACATCCACTCAACCTTGTCCGCCACTGGTCTTGGCTGTACCCATCTCAAATGCATAGCGCCTGCCCGTGGGGTCCGCTTCATTCGGCGTTTGATGATCGACCAAACGACACAGGTCAATGAAGTGTTCCTGATAGGTCTGCTTCTCGCGTGAAGTAACACGCTTCCATTTGCTGACGAAATCCTGCGGAGTGAATTCAGGCATTGGAGTTGATCTCTAAATGGGTATGGGTAAGCATACAAGAAAACCTTTTTCAGTGCAAGACGAAATTCATTACAACCTGTCTCCACCCGATCAAAAAAGGGAAACTGCCATCTTCCTCCTTACACGATCACGGAAATAAGAAGGAGGATCACTCTGGAAATGGGAATTGATCCAGAAGCTCCCAATGTTCTGCACTTTTCTGTACAGTCCACTCGAAACGTCTTACGGTGAAAGTGATATCTTCGTTGGCTCCAAAGGTAGGGTCTTTTATTCGGGTTGAGCCATCTTCCGGTAGATCGACGATTTTTATATGTGGCAGCCAATTCTGGGATTTGTAAGGATAGCTCTCATATCCCATGTCGCCTGCGATCTGACCAAGATCGTTATATATGTTTTCCAAAGCTGTGTTTTTTTCTGCCAGCAACCATAGCCTGCCCACCTGATTATTCACATTCATTCTCACAATATTTCTTAGTGTGATTTTAAAGGGGCGTAATTTCAGGCAATATTCTTCCAGGCGTTTTCGCAAGGAAGCAAAATCGTCCACATTTCGAATTGCCTGTATGGTTAAATGCAGATCAATGATTGGCGCTCCATTGACAACCTGGGCTATCTGTTCCGAATGCTGATATAGACTGGAATATTCCTCGCTTTCCGGCCTGACAATGATAAAAGTTGATTTGCCGCTTAGAATTGAAATTTCCAGAATTTCTGTTTCCTTAACTCTGTTTCTATACAGATCAGCATGCGCTTCGCCTTCATTTAATCCGATGCCAAAATTCCATGCCAGCAGACCACGATGCAGGTCATTTTGCCAGACCATACGTATTTTGCTTTCCAGTTCCGGGATCGTACTTTTCGTCGACGTTATCATGAATTCATCGCCTGCACGTTCAGATCGAAACAGTGAAAAACCTTCAGCTTTTGGGAAATGCTTCGAAAGCATGGTTGAAAACCGCTTCAGATCCTGGTCTATTGCAGCCCCACCATATCGGGTATTTCCTTCATGCATATTAAGCATGTCCGTCAAAGCTATGCTTTGAACAATTTTGTTATCCAGGTACCACTTTGCTCCAAGTCCGTTGAGTGCCCCTGTTAAAGCATCTCTGGTTACTATGTTCTCCACAATGTTCCTGGTGATCCGAACCTGCTCAATTGCTTGTTGCTCCAGTGTCGAGGGTAACTTTAAGGCAGAGATCTTTTTGATAAGCCTTTCGTAAGGTCCGCTAAACTCATCCCAGCTTTGGTAGTTATTATCGTGCTCCATTCGTACCGGAATTTCTGATTGGCTCTCTAAAATGGTTTGTCTGAGTACCAGGGGTCTGTACGTCTTACGCTGCTTTTGAAGCTCATTCTCTGCCTCAGTTTCTGTAAGGCCAATGCCAAAATCCCAGGTTAACAGCGAGTTCATTTCCTGGTTAATGTATGGTTTTACCAACAGAAGTCCCATTTCTTCAGGCGGTTTCAATATGGAAAATATCTTGAATTCGTCACTGCCGGGAGACCTATGCACAAAATCGCCTTCATCAAGGGTGAACATGGACATGAATTGATATGCTAATTTATGCAGCTCCAAATCCACTACGGAGGTCCCATATACCTTGTTGGCCTGCCGCATATCATAAATGTCGATCTTTGCCATTCCTTTCATGGGCTGGTTGGGCAGGAACCACTTTCCTGCACGCGCATTAAGGGCATGGGTAATTGAGTCATACAGGGCCAGGTTTTCGGCATTCTTCTGAATCCCTGAAAGAACACCTTTTAATAGTTGAACTTGGCTATTGGTAATTGGCAGGGCCTGAAATAGATTCTCTAATTCCCTGAATGATTGCAGAAAAATCTTGAGCTCATTATCCATTTTTATGGAAAGTAGCTCAAAAAGTTCCTGTAAAGTATTCCCCTTTAAAGACTTTGCACGCCTCATCAATAGAGAAATCCTAGTATCTAGTAGTATATCAGTTTGATGATGAAATCTTGAAGGTAAATTCAGGCATTGAATATTATTCTCAAAATTGGATGAAATAAGGATACAAGAAAAGCCTTGATTGAGCAAGTGGCGGGTATTGCGATTCAGGTTCAGGAGAGGCCTCTCGCGTGCCTCCCAGCATCTGCCTGAATAAATCATACCTGCAGGCTGATCGCTTTGTTCATTACGCTGACGATTCTTTCCACCGAATCCCTGTTATTGGCTTCGAAAATATTCAGTTCATGTACAGAACTTCTGACCCGTATGTTGTATTTTGTAGAAAGAATAGTAATCCCCCAATGTCCATAAACAGACCGATCTCCAAATAGTGTGAGTAATCATCCAAATTTGACACAGCGACCAGGGCTGAGCAAACGGCTGCCATCAACATATAAAATACTGGCAGAAATAATTTGGGCTCCTTCTCTTGAATACGGACTGAATCGATAGTTAAAATGGAGTAGGTTTTTGTCCCAATGATCACTCTCAGATTGGTGACCTTTACATTGCCTTCCTCTATAACTTACTCCCCTCTCTAAATTAGAGAGGGGAGTAAGAATGCCAAAGCAAAATCTTTTGGAAACGCCATTCATTTGTAAGATGTCGGCACTGCTTGTATGCTATACTAAAAAAGCAAGTCTGTTGTCCCATCCCTTATCTCATAAATCACTAAACCTCTTTGTAATAATTCACAGGCTCAACTCAAACTTCCAGATTAGTTATTTATGCGATACTGCTTGATCGTTATGGAGGAATTCCATGGATTGGCTCAAAAACCGTAAGGTGCAGCAATTTGCTGCCATTGGGTTTCTCGGGGGACTTCTCCTGCTGATTTTAGGGCTTTGGCTCTCATTCGATAAACATCAATTGCCACTGTCGTTGTGGGCTTTTCCATATATCCACAGGATCAATCCCATGCTGTATATACTGGACCTGACTCCAATTATCCTCGGCATTATGGCGGGCTTGCTCGGGTTTCAGTACAATCTCTCGGCCATCATCGCCCGGGGCAAAAAAGAATGGGAAGCCATCTTCGATTCATTTTCAGATCTGATCTTTGTCACCGATTCTGAGGGGATGATCATTCGCTGCAACCATGCGGTCATCGACCGTCTCAATACTCGTTATCTCAATGTGATCGGAAAACCAATTTCCGAGATATTGTCTCCCGGCGAGCAGGATGGCATGGAAGAATCCAAGAACCCTGCAAAAGGATTCTCGTGGTTCGGTCGCATCTATGATGTGTCTACAATTCCGATCGAGGTGGAAGGTGCAGAGCGGCAAAGTCTTTTTATCCTGCGTGATATCACCCAGCGCAAACAAGCAGAGGCCGCTCTGGAACAAAGCGAAACCCTTTTTCGCGGGCTTTTCGATCTCTCACCAGATGCCATTTTAGTCATTGATCCTCATGTTCCCAATGTCTCGTGGCCCATCATTGATTGCAATATGGCAGCCTGCATTATGAACGGTTATCAACGGGAGGAATTGATCGGGCAATCCATTGATATTTTGAATCTTTCTTCTGGAGCCCCAGACGAACGGAAGGCTTATTTAGACGGGTTGCGTGATGCGAACATCGTTGAGCTTGAAACCCAGCATCGCCGAAAAAACGGTGAGGTGTTCACGGTCGAGGTCTCGACCAGCCTGATCAGGATCGGTGAACGTGAACTGATCATTGGGATTGACCGCGACATTACAGAGCGCAAACGGGTGGAAGCGGAACTGCTCCGTGAGAAACAATTTCTGGAAGCCATCATCTTGAACAGCCCTGCGGCTATTGTCATATTGAATAATCAGGGAAATATTGTTTCCAGCAATCCGGCCTTCGAACAGTTGTATGGATACACATCTGCGGAAGCCACAGGGAAAAATCTGGATTCGCTCATTACAACTCCGGAAACGGTTGACCAGGCCAGCATATATACACAGCAGGCCCTCACTGGTTTGGTCTATGGTCTTGGCAAACGCCGGCGGAAAGATGGCTCTTTTGCCAGCGTGGAGATCTTCGGCGTCCCCATTACTGTGGGTGAAGAGAGCGTTGGCTCTCTCGCAATCTATCACGACATCACCGAATTGGATCGGGCGCGTACAGAAGCAGAAGAGGCCAGTCGCACCAAGAGTGAGTTTCTGGCGAATATGAGTCACGAGATCCGCACGCCGATGAACGGTGTGATGGGCATGCTCGAGCTGGCGCTGGAAACGCAACTAACCACAGAGCAAAGAGATTTCCTTGAAACATCCCTTCACAGTGCCGAGGCTTTGCTGGCCATCCTTAATGATATTTTGGATTTCTCAAAGATCGAAGCAGGCAAGCTGGATCTTGAACGAATTAACTTCAATCTTCGAAATACGGTGGAGGATGTAGCCTACACGCTGGCAGCCCGTGCCCAGGATAAAGGACTTGAGATCGCCTGTTTGATCCATCCCGACATCACCGCCAACCTGCGCGGCGATCCTGGCCGCCTGCGACAGATATTGGTCAATCTCGTTGGGAACGCGATCAAGTTCACCCATCAAGGTGAGATCGTGATTCAGGCTGAACCAATTGAAGAGACCGAAACCTACGCGGTTGTGCATTTTTTTGTTCAGGATACGGGCGTCGGCATCTCACACGAGCGGCAGGCCGCGGTCTTCGACCGCTTCACCCAGGCAGACGGATCTACAACTCGCAAATATGGCGGCACGGGTCTCGGCCTGACGATCAGTAAACAATTGGTTGAAGCAATGAGCGGAAAGATCGGTGTTGAAAGCACACCGGGCGTTGGAAGCACTTTCTGGTTTGACGTCAAATTCGAAAAGCAGCCGCTTGAGAAACGTGGCGGCACTGCACCTCTTTCTCTCGCCGGGCCTGTAAACCTGAGCGCGGCCCGAATTTTGGTCATTGATGATAATCAGACCAACCGGTTGATTCTGACGAAGAATGTGGAAGCAATGGGTTGCCGGGTCGATGCCGTTTCCAGCGGCGCAAAAGGATTGGAGAGTCTTCGCAACGCCCATCGTGCCGGAGACCCATACCACGTCGTCCTGCTGGATATGCAAATGCCGGGCATGGATGGTGAACAAACCGCGCGTGCCATCAAGAGTGATCCGGCTGTAAAAGATGTTAAGATCCTCATTCTCACTTCGATGGGTCACCGTGGGGATGCCGCTCGACTCGAAGCGCTGGGCTGTTCAGGCTATCTGCTTAAACCTGTTAAACAACAAATGCTCTTTGATGCTGTCATCACTGTGCTGGGCCGTGAAAAGGAGGAAAGCCCCGGGCTCATCACGCGTCACGTTCTTGCCGAACAGAGAAAATCTAACCTGCGTCTGCTGCTTGCGGAGGATAACCCGATCAACCAGAAGGTGGCGGTGACCGTTTTACAAAAGGCCGGCTACTCGGTGGATGCAGTGGATAACGGTTTGGATGCCCTGGCCAAGGTCAAGGCGAATCAATACAATGCCGTTTTGATGGACGTGCAAATGCCCGGCATGGATGGCTTTGAAGCGACACAACAGATCCGTGAATGGGAGAAGGAGCGCGGGACTCATATTCCCATCATCGCCATGACCGCCCATGCC
>JAXIPJ010000416.1:0-39758 GCA_045402985.1 Anaerolineales bacterium | reverse complement strand
GATATTCCATCACCCTGGGTTCAGTGAATTCCATTATTCTATTCACTGTCAAAACTAGGACGGCTGATATAAGACAGATGAGAAAATACCTTACAATTTTATTGCCCATTTGATTCCCGATATTCATCTCCCAATCGCATGAGCCAGGATCGTGCGTATCTCCTCCGTAATTGCGATTGCCTCATCGCGGGTCATATCCGCGTCGAGATAGACGAAGTCCCAGAATAGCTGATCGGTGAAAAGCTGTGCCTGCGCCGAGAGTTCGGGGCCTAGATCGTAAGCGGATACAAACGCATGAATGCCCGTTACTTTCATCGCGCTATAGCTGGGTTCGATAGGTACAACGCCGTTGTAGTTCAATGCGGTGGCGCTCACGCGAAACGATTTGAGACTTGTGACCAGCTTGATCAGCGATTCTGTCATGAGGTTGGCAACAAATTTATCTCCAGATTTCAAAGAAGAATAGATCTTTGTGTGCAGGTCACGCGCGAGTTGCCAAAAGTCTATGCCGCCCTCCACGGGGACTGTATAGCGCAGCATGGAAATGTAGGATGCGAGTTCCCCGTCACTCAACGGCGGGTGGACGTAGGGACGCAAATTCGCAAAGGAAAACGTCCGCATGGGGACAGGCTGCCCCGCGTAAAGTTCCTGATTGACGGCCAGTAACATGGCGGCATTCAAGACACTGTTAAGAGTCAACTTTTCAAGGCGGGCACGCCGTGAAAGCTCATCCACCAGATCTTCAGGCAGTTGGATGCAGTGGATATGTCCGCGTGTGGGCTTCGGATGAAGTGGCGGAATCCGCTTGCCGCGCGTTTGCATGCGATAGGAAATTTCATCAGCCAGTTGTGCGAGCGCGTATCTCAGCGTGTGCAAGGTTAATCGCAGTCCACGAAACACGGAAGGGAATCGGGTTTCGACTGCAGCAGCGTGGGGAATCTGCCCGGAGACGGGAACTGTTTTTTCGTCCCGCAATGAAGCGCAGACCTTTAAGAGTTCGTGCATGAGTCGCGCGGTGGAGGCTGCGTCCGCCATGGTGAGGTGGAGAGTCAGGATAATTTCCGCGCGTTCGTGGGTTGCATCATACAAATAAGTGCAACGGAATAAAGGACCCATGGAAGTATTGATCCGACTCCCCATTTCCAATTCGGCGACATCCGCCCAGTGTGCGTCGTTCCAGCGCGGCAGGACGTGAAATGGAAGACCGGGGTCGACCAGTGTTGCAAAGTAGTATCGGCCCTTCTCCTCAAGGAGGCGCGCAGAGAGGAAAGGATGGTGGTCCTGCAAAACTTTCAGTGCGTTTCTGACGATTTGCGGGGAAGGCGCGCCTTGCAGGTGGAGAACACTGACGATGTGAAACGGCGCATGTCGGTCGGCGATCATCAGCGCGCGCTCGAATGTTCCCAACTCACGTTTCATCTGATTTAATTAGAACCCGGCTTTCCTGGCTTCTGATCTGGCAAGGTCTAATTCGTGCACGGCACCCATCTTCTCGAAGATCTGGATGGCGCGTTCGAAGTGTTCGCGGCGCGCATTCGCATTATCCTTTAATGAGGCCCCCAATTTGACGCGCATCAATCCTTCCTGATACGGCATGTTGAATTTCCTGGCCGCTTCGAGACCCTTGTTCCAGGAACTGATGGCCGCCTGAGGCTTATTCGTCAGCCATTCATACCAGCCCTGATAATAAGGGGTCACTGGCTGGCCGATCGGGAAAACCTTTTGGAAGGCGCGCAGAAGCTTGAGCGCTCTTTCGGCGAACAATCTGTATTTATGGGGATCAATTTGCCCCGTCGAGTCTCGAAGCGCTTTTTCCCATAATTCAAAATAAACATCTGTCGTAGCGGCAAAGCCGAGATCCATGGAATAGACTGTTGGCGAAATATCCGCTGCCAGCTCAAGGACCACTCCCGCGTACGCCAGTGCCTGCCCGTGCTGACCCAACCGTAAATGGGCCAGCGCAAGCTGCCCGTTCGTGTTGATCGATGATGCAAGATTAGGAAGCTCTTCCAGGATATGAAGCGCCTCCTCCAGCATGGGGATTGCCTCCGCTTCATTCCCCCGGCGGATGCCAATTGCCGCTAACCCGAATAGTCCCCATCCCTGCTGTAGGGGGTTGAGTCTGCTGCGCGCAGCTTCCAGCAGGGTATTCAGCATGTTCGTTGCATATTCAAGATCACCTGAGATCAAGGCACTTTCACCTAGGAGCTCGGTGGAATCTCCCCATTGGCGGGAATCACCGATCTGCTCACAAATGGCTTTCGCCTCCTCCACCCGCGTACGCACTTCATCCCATTTGCCCACTGTGAGCTGATAGACACTGGTCACCACGCTGACCGTGATCAGATTGGACGGCTGGTTCACTTCCTTCGCAACTGTGAGCGCACGCTCCACATATGTTTCTGCAAGTGGGTGTAACTGCGCAAGTCCCGCTAAAACTGCCATACCGGAATAAGCCGATGCCAGTTCAGGTGATGGCCCTGTCTTTTCAGCAGTGTTCACAAAACGAAGGATGCAATACATGATCGGCAGCGTTTCATTGGAATAGAAGTAGATGCGCCCCATCAATTCATACAGACGGGCAACATCGATGGTCACCTGTCTCTCCTGCTCATTGGAAATTGAACCAATATATCGGGATGGGAAAAAGCGGTGGAATATCTGACGGATAATTTGCGGTATCAAACGCAACGCGAATTGACCTCTGGAGCTGGGAAGCGGACTTTCCATCAGCCGCAGAGCTTCACGCACATGTATATTACAATCGGGCAGTGACCCCAAACCATAATGTGCCAAACCGAGCCTGCTATGCCAGCGTGCCCTGCGGATCTGGCGGTTGAATGACGCTTCCCTGCCATCTGGTTTCGGCAGTTTTGCGTCCCATTCAAGCGCCTGACTGAAAAACTGCACCGCCTCCTGATTGGCATAAGTTTGCATGGCCTGCTCACCCGCCTTTTCGAGATATTCCACAGCCTTGTGAATTGCCTGATCTTTAGGCAATGCCTCTGTTGCTTCAGCGGCCTGGGTCCAGTGATAGGCCAGCAAGGCGTAATAGGATTCGATATTCATCTCATTGCTTTGTTCGATCCATTCAGCCACTGCCCTATGCAATTGCCGCCGCTGCGAATAAAGCATCAGGTTATAAGCCACTTCCTGCGTGACAGCATGTTTGAAAATATAAGCCAGGTCTGGCGCTTCAGATTCGATCAACGTCAGACTCAGGCGCGTGAGAGCCTCCATATAATCAGGGAGGGAAGGTTTGTCTGCTGCAATGGGATGCACCGCCTCCAGAACACGCAGCGCGAAGATACGCCCAATCACACTGGCAACTTTGAGCGTCAGTTGCTGCGACGGGTCCAGGCTATCGATGCGATTCGTGATGGCAGCTTGCAGCGTATCAGGAAGAGTCAGATCTCCAAAGTTCGCAAAGCGCGGGTTGATCAGGCATTCCTGATCCTGGATAATCAGCACGCCCGATTCACGCATGGCATAAGCCAGTTCCTCCGCAAAGAAGGGATGCCCCTCAGATTTTTCGCGGATCAACCTGCCGATCATGGGCGGAATGGACTTCACTCCCAGTCGCTGGCACACCAACGCTTCCACATCATCCAGCAGCATCGCTTCGAGCCTCACCAGTCGCGCTTCAGCAGACTCCTGGAGCTGCTTGAACTGCAATGGGACAGGGTCAGATAAGGGTCGGGTATTGAGCGCAAGCAATATCGGGCGCACTTTTTGTTGAACATCAACCAGCAATGACCAGGAGGCCGAATCAAACCAGTGCAGATCCTCCAGCACGATCAACAGAGGCGCCCGACCCGCTTCATGAGTGAGCAAACGCGTCAGCACCTCACGAATATTGCTCCCGCGTATTTCGCCCGACATGGCAGAAGTCAATTCGTTATCAGGGATCGTAATCGGCAAAACAACATCCAGTAGTGGTGCATAGCGCGCTAGATCCGGGTCAATCTCCCTCAATTGTGCGAGGATTCGATTTTGAATCGCATTTCGATCTTCCTCTGTTAGTTCCCCACTGGTGGAAATATTCTCAATATCGAGGATCCGGTTGAAGATGGGACGCCATGCATGGTATGGATTGGATTTCTCAATTGAATCACCGCCGCCACTGAACATCTTTACATCCAAGGTTTCGGCCTGACGGGCAAGATCTTCAAATAATCGCGACTTCCCGATCCCTGCTTCTCCTTGCAAAATGATCGTCTGATGCGCCGTACCGCGCGATAGTTCCTGCAAGGCATTGGCGATCAATGTCTTTTCCTCCTGACGACCGATCAATTCAGTCTTCGGGCGGATGACGCTTTTCTTCAGATCAAGCGGATGGAAAACCTCCACCGCCTCAATGCGACCCTTTACATGTTGCGGTAAAAGCGACTCAAACTCCACAACATCTTTCGCGCCGTCGTAGGTGAGCCGGTCGCACAGGATCGGAACGCCGTACTTTTCAATGAGTTCGTATTGATTGCCTGCCGCGCTCATCAGCCTCGCCGAGAGATTGACCGCGTTCCCTATGGTCGTATATTCGCGGCGTGAGTCATTCCCGATGGATCCGCAAAAGATGCGTCCGGTTGTGATGCCAATATTACTGCGGACCTTCAGGCTATTAAGTTCCTTTCTGATCATCAACGCAGCTTGAACTCCGCGGGCGGGGTCATCTTCATGGGCAAACGGAGGCAGGCCGAGGGCGGCCACGATGGTGATGCCTTTGTCGTCCACGTTGATCTTGTTGATGCTGCCCTCATAGCGATACACAGAGCGCTGTATCAGGCGCGCGATATTTTGAGATCTTTCCAATGCAGTATCCTGGTCGAGATTGGGCAAATTGATGAAGAGCACCGTCACGCGTCTTAATTCCGCGATCCAGCCACTCTGACCCGCCGAAAGGCGGTTGATGATCGCCCCGGGTATGTAAGCCCGCAATGAATTCTCAGCTCCATCCGGGATGGTGGGCTTTACATTCGAAGAGAAAATGGAAGACGGCTTGTCGAGGCCATTCAACCTCCCACCCTGTGCGATGGCTTCCTTCAATTCGAATTCCATGGGCTCAGCGATACTGTCATTTCTGATCAATTTCCACGCCGAGGGAGTAATAAGGATCTCGCCTGCCTTTGCGAGACCATTTGCAATACCTAATTCCACCAGCGGGGAACCTGTAAGCAGGAACTCCCAGCGGTTGAAGACTCCTCCCACATGTGCGGTAGTGATATTCCCTGTGCTGATGGCAAGTTTGAGGTCCAGGTTTGTGCCTTCGGCCTTATAGTTGGTGAGGCGCTCGCGGATTTTAAGAGCACATTCAGCCACGCGCATTGTCCATTGCCATTGGTCTGCTCGTGTAATGGCGTCCGCCCGGCCCGGCCGTATTTGATCAGAGGATGTACCTACATTTGTGAGATCATCTGTTACTGGCAGATCTGGAATAATGGGCCAGACGGCAATCGCCGCGTCGCCTGCAAATTTCACGATATCTCCCCCATATTCATGGATGATATCTATTAACTCCCCGAAGTACTCGTTCAGAATGCGAGCGAGAGCCTCGACCCCAGTAGGACCTTTTTCAGCCAGCCGTTCTGTAAGTGGTGTGAAGCCTGAAATATCGGCAAACAGGATGGCCGCCGGCATATCCTCTGTGACTGGCGATTCTATCGGGGAGGGGTCAGCAACGATTCGGTTTTGAATAAGTTTTGGAACGTAGCTGGCGAGTATTTCCGTCAGCGCGGGGTTGGACATGCAGCTCTCCTGAACTTTCGCACAATTGCAAACTGAATTTAACCATGATACACCAAATCACGATTATTTGAGAGGGGATGCATAAAATATGACCCAAAAATCTATCTCGTCATTAAATAAATGTGGGCCCCCATACGAAGGCCCACATTTTATGTTCTGCTCACGTAACTTGAAATTGCAGCTACTCTGAGATCCAAACGCTGGTATCGGTTATTTCGCAAGACGTGCCGTAATCTTTGTTTGTGCCCGACCGTAATGCAAATGCTAGTTCGCCGGTCAAGTTTACATTCTTGGCAAAGCTATATTCAATCATTCTCTCATCTATGAATACGTACGCATGACCTTCATTTACAACTAGTTTAAAATCTGCTTCAGCTGGGTTGCCGTATTTGAACGCATCAGAACCACTTGTCTTCCCAAGCCGATATGTCCCTTTGGAGTCATTTCGCAAAAAGCGCAGCAAAGATTTATCGAGAAATACCCCATAGAGATCACCGTTATCTTGAAGAGCGAACACAAAGCCGCAACCAGAAACATCAGGAGTTTTGGTGGCGGTGGACCACTTAAAATGAGCGGATATAACAAAGTTGGTCGCTTTATGTCCTGTTGGGTACCAATCGTAGTAATTAAGTTTTGCCATTGTTGCTTTAAAGTCATTTAACTCAATATACTCACCTTCGGTAGTCGAAAGATAGCCTTTTTCGTTATATTCCTGCACGAGTGTAGACATATCTTCGTACCGTTGTGTGGCCGCAAGGTTTGGAGTGCGCGTGGGCCTGGGCGTAGTAGTTGGCTTGGGCGTTTTTGTTGGAGTAGCAGTAATGGTCGACGTAGGGTTGGGCGTACTCGTGGACATAGGTTCTGCTGTCACCGACGTGCTACAGGCTGATAAAACAAACATCAATACGAATACAAACATCAAAACGGGATTTAATTTTTGGGGTTGCATAATACACCTTCCTTTATTAGATTGATCTTCATGAAAACAGGCCCCCGCACCGTTGCAAGGGCCTGCCTCATGCTTCATCGTGCAGTAAATTGAATTTACTATTACTCGGCAACCCAGACGTGCAGATCGGATATTTCGCAGCGGGTGCCATAATCTCTATTGGTGCCAGAGAGAGTGCTCAAGCCCAGATAGCCGCCGATAAGCCGGCTTTGTGATAAGGTGTACTCACCAACCACTTCCCCATCCACGAGTACATAAGTGTAGACACCTTTGACGATGATGGTGAAATCTGCCTCGACCGGGCTGTCAAACGGGTTTCCAAATTTCACAATTCCCGTGCCGCGAGTTGTTCCAACCGGGCGCGAATAACTGGCGGTCTGATTCGAATCAAGGAATAGGATTTTTGCCCTGTCGAGAAATACAGCATAATGATCGTTATTTTCCTGGATGGCAAAGAGAAAGCCACAGCCGGAAATGTCCGAGTTGCGGTAGGCGCTGGACCATTTGAAATGACCGCTCAAATAGAAATCGCTGTCTACTTTATCGAGAGGCGCCCACTGATACCAGCCAAGTTGGGCCCACTCGTCTTTGTAATCATCATACTCGGTAAATTTCCCGTCAGCAGTTGCCAGGTAGCCCAGATCAAAATATGATTTGGCTTCAGCGTTTAGATCATCCATGCGCTGGGTAGCCGCCAGGTTTGGGGTGCGCGTGGGCCTGGGAGTGGTAGTTGGCTTGGGAGTTTTTGTTGGAGTAGCAGTAATGGTCGCGGTGGGGTTGGGTGTACTCGTAGATGTTGGCTCTGCTACCACGGATGTGCTGCAGGCTAAAGAAACAAGCATCAATATGGATACAAACATTAAAACAGGACTTGGTTTTTGGGGTTGCATAAACCCTCCTTTATTTAGGTTAATCTCCATATTACAGTAATCGCATGAAAAGTTCAATCGTTTTTGGGGCAAATAAGTTACAGGACGTTGACAAGTTTATTGGGGATTCGATAAGCCGAAAGGAAAACCTTATGCAACGAGCCAAGCCTGAGATATTCCTGCAACAAGCGGTAGAATAGAGTCATTAAAACGAGGAGAGAAAAATGCAGATCGCCGAGGAAATACGCTCAAAGATACTGGTGTTTCAACGTCTTGAGATCACGGAATATCACATTTACAAAAAACTGGCAGGTAAGATCAAATCGCCCGAAAACGCAAGCATCGTTGCGCAGATCGCAGAGGATGAACTGAGGCATTACGAGGGCTTGAAAAAGTATTCAGGCAGGGATATTCAACCGGACTGGGTGACGATGTGGACGTATTACCTTATCAGCCGCATCTTCGGTTTTACATTTGGTATCAAACTCATGGAACGCAGCGAAAAGGGAGTGCAAAAAGATTATGACGAGATCACGGCAGTGATCCCCGAGGCCGCCACGTTTAAACACGAGGAGGAAATCCATGAGGAAAAACTTGTAGCGATGTTGGACGAAGAGAGATTGGTCTACGCGGGCTCGATTGTTCTGGGTCTGAATGATGCGCTTGTGGAACTCACGGGCGCTCTCGCGGGACTGACGCTGGCCCTGCAAAATGTAAAGCTCATCGCCCTTTCGGGGCTCATCACAGGGGTGGCCGCGTCGATGTCCATGGCGGCGAGTGAGTATCTTTCAACACGCTCAGAGGAAACCAATAAAAGCCCCGTGCGGGCAGCCATTTACACAGGCATAGCATATATCAGCACGGTGTTCCTTCTGATTCTCCCTTACCTCTTGTTCGATAATTATTATCTCGATCTTGGCATCGCGCTCACCACTGCGGTCATTATTATCGCGGTTTTCAATTACTATATTTCTGTTGCGAAGGATGAATCTTTTCGTGAGCGTTTTTTGGAAATGGCAGGCTTGAGTCTTGGTGTGGCAATATTCTCGTTCATCCTTGGTTATCTCATCCGCATTTGGCTTGGGATTGAGATATAACACATAGATTCCGTTTGCAATGTGACAAGATAGCCTTTTTACCGCTTGTCTCATTAATGGCTAAACTTTCTGAACAATTTATAGTCTGAAATCAAATTTATCGTTTAGTTATTTATGCGGTACTTTGTAATATGGAGCGCTTCCAGAAACTAATCAACGTTTTGAAAGAAGCCCGGGCATTGCTTGCTCTGGAAGGCAATGATTTTTCATGGTCATCGTGGGGGGACCAATATCAAGCCATTTCTGAAATCGACTCAATAATCACAGAACTAGAGAATGGTTTAGTTCCTGATATGAGAGTCCTATTCGCTCCTACAGGTCCGATCCAGGAGGTAAGTTTAAGCAGCGGTTGGGGACAGGAGTTCCTGGAACTTGCTGAGCGGTTTGACAAAGAGTATGAAATTGTGAAAAATCAGTCATGAAAATCTTAACTGTAGACATCGGCACAGGCACGCAGGATATTTACCTTTACGATTCGAATCTCGACGTTGAGAATGGATTCAAACTTGTCCTACCTTCGCCTACCATGATGGTTCATCGCCGCCTGAAACAGTTGCTTCAGGCGCGGACCCCGATCCTGCTGACAGGCCATCAAATGGGAGGCGGCCCTTCCGCATGGGCAATCGAAGAATACGCGCGCGCAGACATTCCCGTGTATATGACCGCGTCTGCCGCGACGACGCTCAACGATGAACTCGATAAAGTGGAAGCGTTGGGGATAAAGATCATTGGGGAAGATGAGGCAAAACGTCTAACGTCGAAGATCGAACGTCTGGAGTTGAGGGATTTTGATTTTGAGTTGATCTCCAAAACATTCAATGATTATGGTGTTTCGTTGGACGATTTATCAGCAATCGCCGTGGCAGTGTTCGATCATGGCAATGCACCCGCGGGAGTCTCAGACAGGCAATTTCGCTTTGATTATTTGGATGAACGGATTCGCGCGAGGAACTCTCTTTCTTCTTTCATCTTTCCTTCCACAGATATTCCCAAAATCATGACGCGGCTTCAAGCGGTTGCTGATTCTGCAGGCGAGTTGCCTTGTCCGCTGGTTGTGATGGATACCGCGCCCGCGGCAGTGTTGGGTGCGAATTTTGACCCTGTCGTTGCGAAGCGTAAGCAGAAGATCATTTGCAATGTGGGTAACTTCCACACGCTGGCGTTTCGCCTGGGAGAAATGGGAATTGAGGGCGTCTTTGAACATCACACAGGCGAGATCGATCTGGCGAAATTGGAATCGCTTTTACGAAGGTTAGCCGACAGCTCTTTGAAACATGAAGATGTATTTAATGACATGGGCCACGGTGCATTGATGTATTCGCAGGACAAGTTTGAGTTTGGAAGAGATGATTTCGATGTGGTGGTGACGGGTCCAAGACGAAGTATATTTAATTTGGAGTCCGACAGCTTGCTGTCGAAAATGCCTGCACTCCAGAAGTTGAAACCATATTTCGCTGTTCCCTTCGGTGACATGATGATCGCGGGCTGTTTCGGGCTGCTGGCGGCTACAGCGGAGATCATGCCTCATTTAGCGGAATCAATTTACGGGTCGTTGAGAGACGAGCGCGGGCGCAAAGTCACGCCCTGGGATAACCCGGCATAAAGGAGTCGAATATGAATCAGAATCTTCATTTGATCACTTTGGGCGTGAGGGATTTTGAGAAGTCGAAAAAATTCTATACAGAAACTCTGGGCTGGAAGCCATCCAATGCCAGCCAGGATGATGTCGTATTCTTTCAGACGAGCGGAGTTGTATTCGCAATTTATCCGCGTGAGAAATTGGCAGAGGATGCACTTGTTTCGCCAGAGGGTTCCGGCTTTTCAGGGATCACTCTGGCTTATAACGCGCGCAGCGAATCTGCAGTGGATGAGATCATTGCCGACCTGAAATCAAAAGGCGTGAAGATCATCAAGGAACCGCAGAAGGCGTTTTGGGGCGGATACAGTTCCTACTTCGCCGACCCCGATGATTATCGCTGGGGAGTGGCGTACAATGCATTTTTCCCATTCGACGAAAAAGGGAATTTGAAACTGGAGTAAAGTAGGTCACGCTTTAAGCGTGACTTTGGCATTCCTTACTCGCCCCAATTCATATCCTTTGGTTCATCCCAATTAAAGGCAGGCTGATATAATCCCCGTTTTTCCCATTCGATATAACTGCTGTCTTTCCAGTCGCGCGGGTCTTTTACATATCCATGTTTGACAGGATTGTAGTGAATGTAATGCAGGTGGTTTTCAAAATCCCTGTCATCTCGGATTACATGGTCCCAAAACCGTTTTTGCCAGAATTTCAAGGATTGAGATGATGCAAGCCCGATAAATTTCTTGTATTCTTTGGTAAAGTTAGGTTTTAGAGAGTGCATGATGTCGCTGAAATTACTCCCCCCTGTTGGTTGAATAACCGCCTGGAAATGGTCGGGCAAAAAGACATATCCCAACATGGGAAAAGGGTGGAGTTGCTTGACATTATATAGAATTTTGCGCAACAGGCTGATATTCTTTGGATCACGAAAAATGGGCTCGCGGTCTTGGATAACCTGTGTGATAAAAACCGCTGAGCCAGGAATATAATAACGGCGAAAGTTCATGCACGAAGTATGCGGCAGCACACGTAGTCATGCTTGCGAAGTCCCACATGTGGGCAGCATGACGATTGTCAAAAGCGTCACGTCACAGACGTGACCTACACCTACAATGTTCTTTCTTACAGCAGAACCAGATCATAGCGTTGTTCGCGCAATGGTTTGCCGAATGAAGTGGATTCTTTTTCTTCGGTAAGCCGAAAGCCTACGCGTTTGTAAAGCGAGGCGGCAGTCGTCAGTTCATGAGTTGTCCACAGATAGGATTTTTGATATCCGCACTCACTCAGAAAATCCATGTATAGATTCATGAGTTTTGAGCCGAGACCGATTCCCCGATATTCCGGCTCGATCAGAAAATACCTCAACTGGGCGGACTCTCCACGATCCATTAGTAAGAGAAAGCCGATCATCTCATTGTTGTGCACGCAGACCCACACGCGGCTTCTTTCGGGATCGTACTTTTCATAGAACTCACACAAGCCCTTTGCAACATAAGTCTCGAATTCAATCCCGTAGTTGTATTCCTTCCCATAGAGCGCACCATGCATGTGAATTGCATATCCGATATCGCCAGGTTGAAGTTCTGTCCGGATTGAAATATCATCCAGCAAGACTTTATTTTTCATCTGTTCTTACCTTCCTATCTTCGATAGGGATATTGGTCACGTTCTGATTTGCAGGCTCCAGAGGCTTTACCATGCTGAAGAGTGGAGTTCCAAACAATTCATGTGGTCCGGCATTGCTTCGGTGGAATCCGTACTGCTCATATAGTCGAATGGCTCCTGCCAGGAAGGGAGTTGTGCTGAGAAACATGCTTTGAATGCTCTGCGTGTTGGCGAAATGCTCGACGGCCTGAAGCAGAAGGTACCCGATCTCCTGACCTCGGTGAGATGGGAGAACTGCCATGCTCCGAATGTATAAGCCTTCGCCTTTGGGAACGGCAGAGATCGTACCCACAAGTTGGCTTGCCTCTGCCACGACCCAAACGGGACCCTCGCTCCAGCGCTTCTGAATTTGATCAGACGTGGGTGTGGTCGCAGAAAAAGCGGCTGGCGTATATAGCGGTTCGAACTCCACAAAGGCTTGATATAGCACTGAGGCAATGGACGCAGCCTCATACATGACAGCGCTGCGAATAAAAACATTTGACGGAGGTTTGGGTTGGTTCATCCTGGCTAAGATATTGAATGGCTGTTCACGGTAGTTTGGCTTATTGCTTAATCTCTGCTAAGCAGATGGCGAATTCTTTCTGTCATGCTGACGAGTTCTTCGCCTTCCTCTTCGGATAGCTTCTCGATAATTCGAGAAATCAATTTATCGGAATGATCGTTCAGGCTTGCAAATTCCTTTCGCCCCTTCTCAGTAAGCTTGATGATGTGCAGGCGTCTATCCTCCGATGACGGAGCTTTGGTAATCAAGCCTTTCTTTCGAAAGATATCGAGTATCCTGCTCAGATAACCTTCATCGATGCCAATCTTTTCCCTGATTTTCTTCGCGGAGCAATCTTCAGTGTGTCGTATTTCATATAGTACCCTCCCTTCCGTAAGCGAGAAGGGACTTTCCAGGAAGTGCTGGTCAAGCAACCCGATGACGCCCGTATAGAACCTGTTGAAGCTCCTGATCTGTTCGATCAATTCCTGGTTGTTTCTCATAGTGGCATATTACCCAAATTACTTGACTTTGTCAAGTAATTTGGACGATTGAAAAAGTGAGAAGTTTGCCTGGGCTTTTTCGTCTTAACTATATATCCAAATTTCCAAAGGAGTTAGAGATGAAAAAGAATCCGTGGATCGCTGCTGTATTAAATTTCTTCTTTATGGGGCTGGGCACGCTGTATATCGGTCGCCGCAAGTTGACCGGGCTGGGACTCACTCTGGGCGCCATCGCGTTGACTTACGTAGAATTACAATTGAAAGGTGCCGCGCCCGTGTTGTACCCGATCATGTTTGCGGCAGTGTTCGTGGCGAATACTGTGCTGGCTATTGATGGGTATAACGAAGCGAAGATATAGACGCAAATTCGTCCTGAGCGGAGCGCAGGCGAAGGACGCGTTGATAAAGCCGCTTCGACTTCGGTCTGTCGACCTCCGCTCAGCGCGAATTGAATCCTAAGTGATTATTTCTGGCAGCCCGAATTTATTAACGAGTTGCGGGGATAGGAACGCAGTGACTTCTACAACCTTGCCATCTGCAAAAATTGGCAGGAGTAAGCCAAAGGCTTGATAGTCCTCCCCGTCGCCGCGATAAATGCCAAAAGCGTGATGTCCGTTTGCGGAGATGGGAATCAGTTTCCATTTTGAGTCTGGCAAGAAGACGAAGTTTTGCAACGCTCGTTGAATGGAGTCGCGTCCTGCGTACCAGACTCCCATAGGCGGCATGGCAAAGGTTGCTTTTTGGTGCAGGAGTTGGATCAGCGAAGAGACGTCGCCTGCTTCCCAGGCGTTGACAAATTGATTCAAATATTGTTTTGGAGCAGGGGTTTCTTCAAATTGATAGGGCTCAAGGTTCTTGCGCGCACGATATAAAAGATTGTTGACCGAATCAACTGTCAGTTCGAGCGCGTTCGCAACATCTTCTGCGCTCCAGTTGAAGACTTCACGCAGGATCAAGACCACGCGCTGGCGCGCGTTCAGTTTATGCAGAGCGACCATGAACGCAAAGGATATCGTCTCGCGGCGTTCATAGGAAAACTCCGGGGATGAGGAAACGCTACTTAACCAGGACTCAGGCAGAGGGTCCAGCCAGGAGGCGGGGGAGATAGGCAGCTGAGGTGGGGAATCTGGGTCCGCGGCGTCGCCATCCAGTGGAAGAAGAATCCGCCTATTGCGTTTGCGAGCTTCATCCAGCCATAGACGAGTGGAGATCACATACAACCAATTACGGAAAGAACCACTCCCGTCAAAAGATTTGAGTTTATTCCAGGCACGCAGAAAAGTTTCCTGGACGAGGTCTTCGGCGTCATCAAGCGAGCCACTCATGCGATAACAATGGACGAGCAGCGGCTTGCGATGCGGCTCGACCAGCGCCGTGAAGGCTTCGTTGCTTCCGGCGAGGGCCAAGGCCAGATGTTCAGATTCCGCTGGGGTGGAGATTTGCATAATGGTTTTCAGACTATAACACTTAAATGAGAGGCATGCGCGGGGTTGTCGGGCAAATTCAATAATTGCCTATTGACAAGGGATTTTTTTTGAGTATTCTTTAGAGATACCGATTGCCTGGTTTGTTTTCAGTCGCGTTGATTCGTATTCAAGGTATGAAAGCAGGAGAAGATACTATGGCTACGAAAAGAATTTTCCAATTGGTGATGGTCCTCGCCATTCTGGTTACATCTTTTGCCTCTTCTGGCCGCACGCTGGCCTGGGGTTGTGCCAGCTACATCACTGTCCAACGGGGTGACACCTTGAGCGGTATCGCCGCGACCTGCGGCACCAGTGTCGAGGCTATTCAGGCGGCGAACCCCGGCCTGGGCTGGTGGGTCTACGCTGGACAGGTATTGTGTATCCCAACTGGATATTCCTCCGCCCCGGTTAACTATCCAAATTACGGTGGAACGTACATGGTACAGAGGGGAGATACACTCGGCAAAATTGCAGCGAGAATCGGAGTTAGTTGGCGTGACATTCTGGCTGTTAACCCGCAGATCTGGAATCCAAGCTTGATCTATACGGGCCAGGTGATCAATCTGCCTGGTTACGTCAACGTTCCGCCTCCAACCTATTACCCTCCTCCCAGCCATCCTACGTATCCACCTGCCCCCGGTGGTTCAACCGGACTTTCAACCCTTAGCATCGCCTATAAACATGGGTTGTATGTTCGCAGCGCGCCGGGCGGCACCATCATCGCATCGGCTCTTGATAAGACAGAGTGGCGATATAAAGAAGACTCTATTTTCATCGATAGTAAGTGGAAGGTATGGGCGGAAGTAACCCTCAGCCCACCTGTAAAAGGATATTCCACGGGATGGATCCTGGTTAAGGATCAGCTTGGCACCTATTTTACTGATCCACAAATAGATAAGTAGAAAAAACAATCCAGTTAAGGCGATCATTGCCGCCAAAACAAGCCCCAAAAGAAATTGGGGCTTGTTGTTTGTTTATACGCCGCAACTGATTGTGATACGATGGTCATCTAACAGGAGTGATATATGCGAAGCGTCGTTGTGACTGGAGTTTCAACAGGGATCGGCTGGGGCATCCTGAAAGTTCTGATCGGACAGGGCTATCGCGTCTTTGGAAGTGTGCGAAAGGCACAGGATGCTGAACAGTTGACCAGAGAGTTTGGTGAGGCATTCGTCCCATTGCTCTTTGATATTACAGACGAAGCAGGGGTTCAAACTGCCGCGCAGCAGGTCCGCGAGCAACTGAATGGGGAGACATTATTCGGGCTTGTGAATAATGCAGGTATTGCTGTTCCCTCGCCATTGATGCACCAACCCATCGAAGATTTTCGAAAGCAAATGGAAATCAACTTAATCGGTCAGTTGATCGTCACGCAGGCATTTCTTCCATTACTGGGCACCGACCGCTCCCTAAAGGGAAACCCTGGCAGGATCATTAATATGAGCTCGGTTTCAGGCAGGGAAGGCTATCCATTTCTAGGCGCGTATGCCGCTTCAAAATTTGCCCTGGAAGGATTCTCAGAGAGCCTGAGGCGAGAGTTGATGCTTTATGGAATTGATGTCATCATCGTTGGTCCTGGCTCGGTGGCAACACCGATTTGGGATAAAGCTGAGGAACTCGATATATCAATTTATAGTGGCACTGAATATGCTGAGGCTATTCGGCGCATTTATAAGTATATGATCGAAGATGGGAGAAATGGTTACCCGCCCGAAAAAGTTGGCGAAGTCGTTGTGCATGCCCTCACGACTCCCAAGCCACGCATCCGATATGCTGTAGTGCCTGGTAACCCCATACGTCACTTCATTCAGGCGTTACTACCGAAGCGTGTTATAGATCGAATCATCGCGCGGAATTTTGGATTCAAGTGAAAGAACTGACTGGAAAGAAATAATGATAATGCACCATCTAGTCCATAGCGTTCGCCCTACCAAGTGTGACAAACGTATACTCATAATGTTTTGCTTTAACAGGAGAAAATATGGTGACCAATGTAGTGGACGATAAGGCCAGTGTGGCGGCGCTCGATACTGAATACCAGGCCGCAGTCAAGGCAAATGATGCAGTCACCATGGATCGCATTCTGGCTGATGATTTTATACTAGTCACTGGCCGCGGATCCGTTTTCACAAAAGAAGATCTGCTCAACTCTGCAAGAAATCAGGAGGTGATCTACGAACATCAGGAAGACACGGAGCAGACAGTGCGCATTTGGGGAGATACCGCAGTCATCACGGCCCTACTCTGGCAAAAGGGTATGAATAATGGCAAGCCATTCGACGATAAACTCTGGTTCAGCGATACTTACATACGCACCCCCACTGGCTGGCGTTACGCCTTCGGACAGGCGTCCATTCGGCTTCCAGACTGAAATTCCAACCCCATTCAAAGATGTAGTCGCTCTGATAACGGTTTCACGAGGAAATTGGCCAAGATACTAATGGTCGATTAGGATGTCAATAAACTACCATGCAAAAAGCAAACCAATTTCTCAGAGCAAACAAAAAGCATATATTAACAATCATATCTTTAATGCTTGTGCCGATAGTTTTTAATTTATTTGCTCTCTGGATTGAAATTGGCTCAAAAACCTTGCTCCAAGTATTAAGCGGTACTTATACTTGCTTCACAGGATTTACATGCAATCCGTTACCAAAAATATTATTCGAGATATTCAGAGCATCTTTTGCTTTAGCAATATTAGCTCTTCTTACAATCGTCCTGTTGACAAGAAGATTTATTTATCAGCTGAATAATGCTCTCAGGTTTTCATTTAGACTGCTACTTATTGGTTCAGTCAGTGTAATATTTAGGTATGTGTCTGGTTTCTTTATGCCGTTAAGCTGGCTTACTACTTTCAATGATTATTTGCTCGGTTTTCCTGTTTCTCCGATTGCCGTGTTCTGGAGTTGGATTTTAGTATTTCCCATAATTTTCATTGTTCTTTATGTCAGAATTCAGCAACAAGATCGTCAAACGAAAAGAGACAGTGAGACGAACCAACTCCCTGAAATTAAGTAAGGTTAGGCAAGATTGGTTTGGAAAGGAGATTGCGAGGGCTATCTGTGTCTCATTGTGCAGATTAACGGCTGAACTTTGTACTGTTCCTAGCTGAGCGTAACCAGCGTTTCAAGCCTAGTGTTTTAGCATTTTGATGTTACATCGCTTTAGAAACAGGAGAATGATATGTCAAAACCAGTTGATCTGTTCAACAGCACTTATGGCAATTTCGAAGAGCAAGTATTGGCCAAGATTCGGCAGGAAACGTACGGGGAAGATATCGGTCAAACGAGCTGGATAACCACCGATGAATATGACACCTTCCACCGCTGGTTAAATCTCTCTGCGGGCGATCATGTCCTTGAGGTCGCCAGCGGTTCCGGCGGACCTGCTCTTTATCTCGCAAAGAAATTCAAGTGTCGCATCACAGGGCTTGATATCAATGAGGCCGGGATTAAAACTGCAAATCAGCAGACGCTGGACGCCAGGATAACAGATGCCAAATTCCAGGTTGCGGACGCAGATCAACGCCTGCCGTTTGATGATTCAACCTTCGACGCAGCTATTTGCATAGACTCGATGAACCACATCCGTGATCGACTGA
The DNA here is from genome assembly GCA_045402985.1 of Anaerolineales bacterium. Taxonomy (GTDB): domain Bacteria; phylum Chloroflexota; class Anaerolineae; order Anaerolineales; family Villigracilaceae; genus Defluviilinea. The sequence continues at coordinate 21,797 of JAXIPJ010000416.1, read as the reverse complement.
GACTATTGCATGAATGGCATCGAGTACTTAAAACAGGAAAACGAATCCTGTTGACCGACCCTGTCGTCATTACTGGTCCGGTCTCGAATGAAGAACTGGCAGCCCGCAGCAGCATCGGCTTCTTTATTTTTATCCCACTTGAAATCACTGAAAACTTCATCAGGGAGGCGGGCTTCAAACTCATCCACCGCGAAGATGTGACAGGCAATATCGAGTTGACTTCAGGGCGCTGGCACACCTCCCGCCAAAAACATCGCGACGAGTTGATCAAGATCGAAGGCGAAGAACGGTTTGAGGGATTACAGAAATTTTTCGCCACAGTCCATCAATTGACAAGTGAAAGACGTTTATCAAGATTTGTGTTCGTAGCTGAGAAACAGGGCAATTAATATAAAGAGGACTCATGTTACTACAAGCCACTTATCCAACTCCAGAACATCAGACCGCGGCAGAGGTAATCGTTGAGCACTTCGTGTCCAATTACAAAATTGATGCGGTCTTACTGGTCAACTCGTGTGCGCGTGGCAAAGCGACACGGGATAGCTGTCTAGATATCGTTGTGCTTGCCAAACCGGAAGAGTCGCGCTCATCATTCAGCGTGATGGAAGCAGAGTGGGAGAAATTTGAGAAGTCAAATCCAGACATCAGAGCTTTGTATCAAGTTGGCAAGTATTCTGTAGTGCATCCAGGCTTTACAGATGGAGTGTTTGTGCCTAAGGAGCAAGATGAGGCCGCTGGACCAGACGATTTCGAAGTGGAGGTTGGAAACTTCCTGGCATACAGCATTCCATTATGGCAGGGCAGTGATTATCTGGCGCAAATCAAGGGACAATGGCTCCCCTACTACAACGAGCAATTGCGCCAGCAAAGGTTGGAAAGAGTACGATGGTACTGTCTCAACAATCTGCATCACATTCCATTGTATGTGGAGCGCGGTCTATACTTCCAATCCTTTGACCGGCTGTACAATGCATACCGGGAGTTTTTGCAAGCCTTATTCATCACACGACGCACCTATCCAATTGCCTACGATAAATGGATCCGCGAACAGTTGGAAGAGATTCTGGGATTGCCCGAGCTATATGAGCAACTCTCGCATCTATTCGAGATCAAAAAATTTGAGAGTTCCGAGCTCGCGGAAAAGGCAAAGGAAGTGGAACAACTGCTGGATGAATACGCGCCTCCTCCCTCGACTGTTAGCTACTAAAAGCTCGATCAGAAGTAAAATTCTACAGAAACAGCAGCCCACCAAAAGTCAAAATAGAACGAAGTCAAAGGAACAACGATCATGACGTCTCCCCTTCCCCGATCCAAAGTCAAACAGAACCAGACCTGGAACGCCGAAAGCGTCTTCAAGTCACCCGCAGAATTTGAGGCGGAGGTCGAAAGCATCCTGGCGAGTCTTGACTCACTCAAAAAGTTTCAAGGGCATCTCGGTGATAGTCCGGATACATTCATCGAAGCCATGAATGCGATGGATGCGCTCTCTGAACGCGCCGCCCGGATGCGCGTGTATGCGACGATGTCCAGCGCGGTGGATACTGCTGACCAGGCAGGCGCGGCGATGATCAGCAAAGCCATGAGCGCGCTGGCACAGGTCGGCGCGGCGAGCTCATTCGTGGACCCGGAACTGCTGACCGTTGGCGAAAGTAAATTGCGTCAATGGCTGAATGACGATGCCCGCCTGAAGCTGTATGAACATTACTTCAATGACCTCTTCCGCAAACAGACGCATGTGCGCAATGCGGAGGTGGAGGAATTGCTCGGCATGCTGCGCGACCCATTCAGCAGTACAAGCGTAACCACCAACCTGCTGGCAAATGCGGATTTCAAATTCAAGCCGGCGCGGGATCGCAAAAACAAAAAAGTGGAACTGACCCAAAGCACGTTCGACGCCATTCTCAACAGCTCGGACCGCAAAGCGCGCAAAACGGCCTGGGAAAATTACAACGATCTATATCTGAAACACAAAAATACATTGGCGAATAATCTCGCCACTTCCATCAAGCAAAATGTGTTCAACATGCGCGCCCGTAGATTTGATTCAGCGCTGGAAGCCACGCTCTTCAACGGGGATGTTCCTGTTGAAATGTTCCACAACCTGCTCGATATTTTCAAAAAGAATCTGCCGCTATGGCATCGCTATTGGAAGATCCGGCGCAAGGCATTGGGCGTGAAGACCTTGCATCCATATGATGTATGGGCGCCGCTCACCACCAAAAAGCATGTAGTCCCGTTTGAGAAGGCGGTGAATTGGATCTGCGAAGGACTCGCCCCGATGGGCGAAGAATATGTGAGCGTGATGCGCCAGGGCTGTCTGACAGATCGCTGGGTCGATTGGGCACCGAACGCGGGGAAACGTCAGGGTGCGTTTTCGACGCGTGTTCCGAAGGATACGCATCCATTTATTTTGATGAGCTATACAGATGACATCGGCAGTATGAGCACGCTCTCGCATGAACTGGGTCACTCCATACACGCGTACTACGCCAGCCGCGCCCAGCCCATGATCTATTACATGTATCCGTCCATCATTTCAGAGACCGCATCCAACTTTAACCAGGCCATGACGCGCGCACATCTGCTTAATACCAACCCTGATAAATATTTCCAGATCGCCCTGCTGGAAGAAGCCATGGATAACTTCCATCGTTACTTCTTCATCATGCCCACGCTTGCCCGCTTTGAACTCGAAACACATCAGCGCATCGAAAAAGGACAGGCGCTCACCGCCGATTCAATGATCGAGTTAATGGCGGATCTTTTCAGTGAAGGCTTCGGCGGTAATATGGATTTGGATCGCGAACGCGTCGGCATTACCTGGGGGACTTTTACTACGCATCTTTACATCGACTTTTACTCGTTCCAATATGCAATTGGGATCTCAGCTGCCAACGCCATCGCCAAACGGATCCTCAGCGGCGAAGCAAACGCCGCAGAGGATCATATCAATTTCCTCAAAGCGGGCTCATCCAAACCGCCCATGGAAATATACAAGATCGCCGGTGTGGATATGACCAGCACAAAGCCGATCGAAGATGCCTTCGAGGTCCTAGGCGATTACATCAATCGTTTGGAAGAGTTGACGAGCTAAGTAAGGGACTTGTCTTTGATGGTGAATTAGCGTGCAGACCGTTGAAGGCGTATATTGCCAGATAAAACGATTGTAGCCAGTTTATCTCTTTATATACGCCTGTTTATTACTTGGAACTCTCTGTTTGAAACAGTCAAATAGACCCAACCATTGTTCGAAGGTCAGCTCAGATGGAGTAGCATCGAATGGGAAATGCAAGTCTTTCGATAACCGCTTCCACTGTTGGTAGGTGAAGATTGGCTTGAAGATTAACTTCAGGCTATTTTTCCACCTACCAAAGCCATAGCGAACAAAACTATGATAAAGGATAGTATCTTCCTCTTGGAGGAACAACGAACAGCGTTTTTTGATGTGTAGAAGTACGGTGTCTACGTTAGGTATAGGCTCAAAGTCTGTCCTTCGCAGTTCTCGAATTATTTGGAGGTTCCACCAAGGCTTGGCCAGGATTGAGAACTGTGTTTCTTTGGGATTGCCTGAAAATTTTTCTGCTGCTTCCTTCTGCATCACCAAATACGCTTCGCTTGGTATAGGGGGCGCATAGAGAATCTTGCGTACAATATCTGCCGTACTGTTGTATGGAATATTGGCAAATATTTTGTATTCTCTGCTAGGAATGCGATACTGCAAGTAGTCATTTTCTATGATTTCAACATTGCCGACACCCTGAAAACGTTCGCGCAGTTGTTGCACAAGCACTCGATCTTTTTCAATTGCAATGACTTTACGAGCGATTCGAGCCAGTTCAGCAGTAATAATCCCGCTCCCTGAACCGATTTCGCAGACAATATCACATGACTCGATAGAACTTGTATCGAGCAGTGAGCGCACGAGTTTTGAACTTCTGAGGAAGTTTTGTGCCAGGATAATTTGTTGGTGCGATTTTTTTGCCACGTTTCACCTCTTTCGTTGATTGAAATGGTGAAACGAAAACGCGAGACTGGACTGATCTCTCAGTCATGGCCTCGCATTCTTAACAAAAAGCCATGAACCCGCGATCCCATCGCTAATTCATGGCATATGTGTTTTATGTGGGAATTTTAATTACTGATGCAATATACCGCGAATAAGATGGGTAAGGCGTGGAGACCTGTCCACATTTTGTTCGCGGATTCGAATCATCATAATGGTTCCCAGTATATTCATTTTGAATATAATTGTCAACGCACAAGTACAGCTAATCCTTATATCCTGGCAATAGACTCTATCAACTGATATAAAACTCTAGGCGAGGTTGGGCATTAAAATCAAAGAAACACTAATAAATAAGGAATACAAACTCATATGATCAAACCAAAAGAACTTCAACCTGGCGACACAGTGGCGGCAATCAGCCTGTCCTGGGGAGGCCCGGGAACCATCCCACATCGTTATGAAGCAGGCAAGGGGCAATTGCAAAAGGAATTCGACCTGAAGGTCATTGAAACACGCCATGCCTTGCGCGACGATGCCTGGCTTCACAACAACCCAAAAGCCAGGGCCGAGGACCTGATGAACGCTTTCGCCGACCCATCCATCAAGGCCATCATATCCACCATTGGCGGAGATGATTCCATCCGAATATTGCCATATCTGGACCTGGACGTGATCCGCTCCAACCCCAAAATATTTATGGGATTTTCCGACACGACCATTACACATCTGGCTTGTTTCAAAGCGGGCCTCGTTTCATTTTATGGCCCGTCCATCATGGCAGGCTTTGGTGAGAACGCGGGACTGTTTCCGTTCATGGTTGAGGCAGTACGAAGATCACTTTTTTCATCAGCACCCATTGGGAACCTCACTACCAATATAGATGGCTGGACTGCTGAAGCCCTGAGTTGGTCAAAGCCCGAAAACCAATCCCGCAAACGGAGACTAAATCCTTCAACAGGGTGGAAATTCCTACAAGGCAACGGCGTTCGGCAGGGGCATTTGCTGGGAGGCTGTATTGAGGTCCTGGATTTTCTTCGCGGCACAGACTTTTGGCCCGACTCCGCGGCCTGGAAGGATGCGATCCTGTTTCTGGAAACCTCTGAAGAAGCGCCACCTCCACATCTCGTGAAATATATCTTGCGAAGTTATGCATCCATGGGCGTATTGAAGCAACTCTCAGGAATTTTGTTTGGTCGCCCGGGAGGGAATATTCCTGTGGAAAAATTCAAGGAATATGATGATGTTATTTTTCAGGTGGTAACTGAAGAAGAAGGGCTTTCCGAATTACCAATCATTACAAATATGGATTTTGGACATACCGATCCGGTCTTTGTATTACCGTATGGAGTGCAAGCCGAAATTGATTGTGATGCGCAGCATTTCAGGGTCCTTGAAAATGCTGTGGTTGATTGATCACTCAATTGGAAAGGCCTTATGAAACGCATGTTGCGCGGCTTTGTAGCCTTCATCAATTAATTGTGCAGAGACATCCCCATCATAATCAATGATGCGTTCGGCTCGCAGAAAATCCAGCGGGGAAACGATGATCGGGTTGATAAGGCGATAACGATATGGAGGCTGGCTTTCCTCGCGCTCGCGTTTCGCAAGTTTATTGAAGGCGCGGATCATTTTCAGGTTCTCGCGGAAGGATGCGAGCAGCATCCAATCCAGCATCCATGTGATGGCGTCGCCAAAGGATTTCGGTTCAATATTCGCTTTCGCAGGTGCGGGGTCGCCACGTTCCCACCAGGGCGTCATCAGCACCACCACCACTTCTGCGGGCACGTTCACATCATCGCCCATCAGGTCAATGGCCGCGCCGAGAGGCGTATTCGCCACCAAGGCACCGTCCCAATAGAAAGATTCGGTGCCAGTATCAAATGTCCACGGGTAGACGAGTGGGATCGAACACGAAGCCAGGATCCGGTCCGCGGTGATACCCGTGAAAACATCCGGGCGAAGCTCGCCGCGTTTATGATCAAATACATCCCGATTGCAAAAGAGCACACGCTCGCCCGTCCGCACTTTGGTGGCAGCAATGAGCAAAGCTTTTTTACTGGCGGCCAGCTCACCTTCGTTCAGATTGAAGCGGGTGAAAAGCGTCTTACGCAGAGGGCCGGTATCCAGCAAATTTATCCAATGCCCCACCAGCCTTTCAGCCATCCAGTTTGGGAGTAGAGGCAGAGGCGGCCAATATTCTTTTGGGATGGGGGAAGTGGCATCCTGCGGCGCAACCTGCGGAAGCCGCGCATCCAGCACTTCGCCGAAGATGGCGCGGGCAGCCCAACGCGCAATGCCACGCATACCGGGCGGCAAACCCTGAATATCCTTCTCCTCGAGCGACTTCCAGACCTCCACCAATTGATCGGCGGACATGCCTTGTGCGATGGCTGCGCCGTTGACCGCGCCAATGGATGTGCCCACGATGATGTGCGGCTCCCACAAACCAGCATGTCCCAAATCTAAATTTCTTTTCTCTTTTTGCATCAGATACTTATAGACGCCAGCGTGGAACGCGCCGCGTCCGCCGCCGCCTGAGAGAATCAGTGACCGGATCGAATCTGTGCTCATGGCCGCCTCCTTGGTTTTATACTCCTGTTATAGAATGGATTGCCACTTATGTCAACAACCACTTGACAAATAGACAAACTTCGATATAATCACGTATAGATGGATGTCGATATGAAAACACCTGCTCAGAATACTCCCCTCGCCTGTAATATGGATGTGTTTACGCCAGCCGAACACGAAGACCATATTCGGACCACAACTCAACTTTTTCAAAACGTGCAAGCCATTCACGAAGCAGAAAACGGTTTTGAATTTATGTTTCCAAACGCCGATAGGTCAGAGAACATTTCACAACTTGCTGAGTTTATATTCAACGAGCGGCGCTGCTGTCCGTTCCTGGAGTTTACATTGAAGATCGCATCCAATGATGCGCCAATTTCATTACTGCTTACCGGTCCTGAAGGCACACAGGAATTCCTGCGCGCTGAATTCAATGAAGCATTCGAATGAAAACAAATCTTAGTCCAGTCCTATTTGCCAAAGCCATTGCTGATGATACCCGCCAGAAGATCATGAGCGAGTGCTGTTGCTGCACATTATCTGTCAATGAGATTGTGGAGAAGGTTGGCGTATCCCAACCCACTGTCTCACATCATCTGGCCATCCTGCGCGAGGCGGGCCTCGTGGATATCCGCGAGGAAGGCAAGCAAACTTTTTATACACTGAATCAGGAATGTGTTGCAGTTTGCTGCGGGCAATTAATGCTCAAGTTCGCGCCCGAAGAAAAAGCAACGCAGGTGATGCTTAAGGTCGTCTCGAATTAGGCATCTCTTTTTTTACCTGAATCCATAGACAAACGTCTATATGAAAGGAGGTGAATGTCATGAACGAATTGATCGTAATGAACAACGACGGCGATTGCGAAGAATGTGAAGGCGGTTGTTGCGGCGGCGGAGGCTGCTGCTAAGTAAGAGTCTCTGTTCATCGCGAGATGAGCAGAGAGAAATCATCAGGTATTTTTTTATCCGCATACATAGACAAGTTTCGATATAAGGAGACAAAATGAACTTTGAGATAATCCTGATTGTTGTGATCGGCTTCACCCTCTTTGGGCTGATTCGATCCACAGAAACGATCCTTGAAATTCGCCAAAAGCGGAGAGAACAAGGCGATGACCCGCAAGTATATCTATAAAAGGAGATTGAGAGATGACTACAAATACGCCCATTCATGAAGCTGTTAGAGAACATTATGCAGAACGGATAACGAACAACGCTTCCTGTTGCGGATCCCTTCGACCGGCTCACGGCGACGCTTCGGACTGCTGCAGCTCCGAAAGCAGTCTCTACCCCTCAGAGTTACTTGCCACTCTGCCCGACGGCGAGTCTGCCATCAGCTATGGCTGTGGCGACCCGATCACCCTCGCGTCTCTGCAGCCCGGGCAAACTGTCCTGGATCTCGGCTCAGGCGCGGGACTCGATTGTTTCTTTGCCGCCAGGAAGGTCGGTGAGACAGGCAAAGTCATCGGCGTGGATATGACTCCCGAAATGATCGACCGCGCCAAGTCCAGTGCGAAGCGATTGGATCTCCACAACGTGGAATTCCGTCAGGGCTATCTCGAAGATTTGCCAGTTGAATCCAACAGCGTGGACGTCGTCATTTCAAATTGCGTGATCAATCTCTCACCTGATAAATCCAAAGTGTTCACAGAGGCTTTTCGCGTATTGAACTCCGGCGGAAAACTGGCTGTTTCAGATATCGTCACCGATGGCCCACTGCCAGAGGCGGTGAAACAAAGCCTGAGCGCATGGGCAGGTTGTGTAGCGGGCGCCGTCGAAGCAAATGATTACAGGGGAATGATGGAGGCCGTTGGCTTTACAAATATTTCCGTTAAGCCTGTTTTCTTCAACAAAGAAACTGTAGATTCGGCACTAGCTGATCTGGATGGCGCCATTGACCTGAAAACGTTTTCGCGCGATGAAGTATACAAGGCGATATACAGCGCGAAGATCATGGCATATAAACCGTAAATGGAAGCGCAGCGATGTTGAATAAAAAGGCTGAAGAGCATGCTCTTCAGCCTTTTTATTTTTTTGATCCTAGTGTGCATTATTCTTCAGGATCGAGCCTTACCTCATCGTCGTCCATATCTTTTTCATATCTGCTTACCACTTTTTTCGGCTTAAGTTGATTGCCAGCGGCCAAACGTGCGTTGCGTTTGGCGGTACGCGGCTGAATTCGCATCACCATTCCAGCAGGTGGCACGGGAGTGTAATCTGGGAGTAATTCGTCCACGTTATGTATGGCAGATATCAGATATCCTGAGAGCCCTACGAAAGTAGCTCCGAGGCCGCAAAGCAGGATCATCAAACCAAAGCCTGAGCCTGGTCCCACACCAACCAACCAGCCAAAAATGTCCGCGAGAGCGCCTCCTTCAGCCATGGCCGGCTCGAAGATCGTTTCGCCAAAGAAGCCAGCCAACAATGGTGTAATAGGGATCATGGCTTGTGAAAGAAAATCGCTGGCAGAAAAGACACGCCCCTGCAGGTCCGGCGGAATTTTCGTCTGCATGAAAGTTTCGACCGCCACGTTCACAACTGGTTCAAAGATCGAATTGATCACCATGGCGATCACCCATACAATTAGGACCTGCCCTATCCCAAGAATAGTAAGACCAAAAAGACTTGAAATCACCCAACCGATCAAGATGGCGCGCACAGGTTTCTTTATACCCCCCAACGTACTCAGAAAGACGCCTGCCAAAACAGCTGCCAACGCGCCAACCGACTGCACGGTACCAGCCGCGCTCGCATCACCCGAGCGCAAAAAGATCATGGTGAAAAGTGCTGTAACCGATAATGCAATGCCTGAGAAAAAATTACCGAAGAAAAAGATGAGTTGTATGCCTAATAAACCGGGACGCCTGAAAATGTATTGAATTCCGTAGAACGCCTCGGTTAAGAATTTTCGTTGGGATTGTTCCCCTTCTTTTGAATGAGGTGTTGGCGGGATCTCCACAAATAATAAGGCACCAATGGAGATTACGAACGCAAGTAGATTCACTGCCAGAATGCCACCCAGACCAACGCTGATATACAATACTCCCGCCAGGATTGGTCCAAAGATCTCAGGGGCATCGTACAGCAGAGACATCAATCCATTTGCGCGGACATATTGTTTTCGGGGAACCAATGTTGTGATGGCAGCAGTATAGGATGGTGAGTGAAATGCAAAACCCACTCCTTGAAAAACAGCAGCAACATACAGATGCCAAACTTCCATATTATCTGTTGTTTGCAGCACCAGCAGAATGGCAGTGGCTGAAAGTGAAAGGAAGTCATATACCAGCATCATTCTTTTGCGGTTGTAGCGATCGATAAGAACGCCCGCAAAAAGCACGACTAGAAGATATGACCCAAAGTAAAAAGCTTCCCACAGACCGAGGGCTCCCCCGCTGATATCGGTCATGCTGAGAATCCAGATGGGCAAGGCAAAAAATGTTATATTGGAGGCGATGCCCGAAATCATCTGACCACTCCAGATAACATAAAGCCCCCTCATCCCATTCGGGCGGCGGAACAAAAAATCCAAGCTGGTGATTCTCCTTTTGGAAAAGCATAACACAGCGCATATAAGAAAACAACCCTGAAAATGGGTTGTTTTCTTATAATGTCATTTCAGATCTTAAGTCATGCAGGTTCTGCCCTAGCGAGCGTGTCGTGATCTGGCAATATAGCCTCTGCATTGTAAATGGCCGGAAAGAAATAACCCAGTAACCCAACCAGCGCGGAAGCGAATCCGCAAATCACGATGAGCAGCCCCATACCAGCTCCAGGCCCAGTGCCCACCAACCAGGCGAATGTGGCGGGAAGTCCGGTTTGCACACGGGCGGCGGGTTCAAGCACAAAGTCTGCGAGAGTGCCACCGATGATGGGTGAGATCGGATTCGTTAACCACGCGATCAGGCGTCGGGCGGAAAAGACGCGGCCCTGTAGATCAGGCGCGACCTTCGATTGCCAAATCGCCTGATTCGATCCATTTACTAAAGGCACAATAATGGATGTGAGTGCCATGCCGGTGATCCAAATGGGCAATCCGCCGGCGAATCCGATGATAGCCATGCCGAGGCCTCCCCAGATCCAACCCAGCAGGACTCCATGCGCGCGCCGTCTAAATCCGCCCCAAGCACTCATCAAAACGCCTCCGACCACGCCGCCAATTGCTCCTGCTGACTGGGCATATCCCAGCATTTGAGTATCGTTATTCGTGCGTAAGAGGATCATGGCAGCCAGAACCGTAAAGCCGATGCCAGCGAACAGGTTCCCCGCAAAAAAGATCAACTGTAAACCCAACAGACTGGGACGGGCAAAAATATATTTGAACCCGTACGCTGCCTCTTTCAACATATTCCCTTTCGCCTGCTGACCTTCAAGCGTGCGCGGCGGCTGAGGGATGTGGACGATCATCAATGCACCAATGGCAAGCAGGAAAGTGACCACATCAAAAAACAAAATACCTGTGAGTCCAATGAGTGGATATAACGTGCCGGCAAATAACGGAGCGATCACGCCGGGTCCTGCTTCGATGAGGGACATCATTCCGTTTGCGCGGCCCAATTGCTCTTTGGGTACCATAGTTGAGATGGCAGCAGAATATGCGGGCCACTGAAAAGCCATCCCTAACCCATAAATGATGGAGGCGCCATACAGATGCCAGTATTCCAAAAGTCCAAAAGCTTGAAGCGCCAAAATGACCAACGTGGCCAGACCTGCACCCAAATCACTGACCATCATCATCATTTTACGGTTATAGCGATCCACCATTACGCCCGCGATCGGAGATATCACTAAAAAGGGCGTAATGAAAAATACCTGCATCAGTCCCAGGGCAGTCGCGCTCCCTGTCTCCTGGAACATAAAGATCGTTAGCGCAAACTGACTCATCGTACTGGCAAGGACGGAAACGATCTGGCCGAGCCAGACAATCGTAAAGCCAAACATCCCGCTCGGGCGGTTTGTTGTGTTATCCATGTGATCTCCTGTACCGAAATGCTTTGGTCACTCTACATAGATTTCAACGTGTTCGCCATCTTCTTCATCAGTAACGTCAATTATTTTACCTGTTACACCAGCGCGCAAAGCTTCCATCACATTAGACATATCCACGCCTTCCACTTGCGGGGCAAAGTGCGCGCCGATCTTCAAACCTGCATCCACCAGTGCAAGTGGGATCTGCACAGAGGCCTTCGAGCGGCCCGAACGCGTGTCAGTGACGCGAATCCGCAGCCAGCGCGCGGGACCCGGCATCCCCGGCGGGCGAGGCGGACCCGGTCGCCTTTCGCTCAGGGCTGCCAGCAATTTTGTCCCTTCCTCCGCGCTGAGCTTTCCCTCCTCAATCATCTTCAATATCTTCATTCGTTCTTCTACAGATGCCATAATTACCTCCGATTTATGAATGCCTTATACGGTTGTGACCACTGCTGATTCGTCTGAGGTCACATTTACCTTTTCTACAATCTTGGGAAGTTTGAACTTTAACCAAATGGGGATCACGGCTAATAATAAAACGATTGCAGTGACTAGAAACGGAAATTGAGGATTCACCCGGTCCCACAACTGCGCACCGATCCAGGGAGCGGGTAATGAGACGAGCCCCAAACTTGTACCGAACAATCCGAAAGCTGTACCACGCATGTGTGCCGGAACTGCTTTGCTGATCAAAGATTGATAGGCAGGCGTCATAATGCCTGCGCCCATACCCGCCACACCCCAGCCTACGTAATAGAGCCATTGCATACCTTGGGGAATGCTGATCAGGATCAACAAAGAGCTTCCCAAAAGGATCATCCCTGTTGCGATCCCAACCCGCTCACCTGCTTTATCTGAAAGCCAGCCGCCGGGAATTGTAACCAACATCATGCAAATGCCAAAAACTGAAGTGACCCAGCCGATCTGCTGGAGTGAAAGTCCGCCGAACTCCTGCATATAAACGGGAAAGAGATTCTCTGAAAACTGAAAAGAGACATCACGTAATCCGTCGGTCAAAAGGATCCATGTGATCAAGCCACCTGAAACAATCATGCCAAACATGGTTCGAAGATTGATCTTCAGGCTATCAAATGAAAGTTTTTGTTTGGATGTAGCAGCGCCTTTGGCCGCTTCGCGCGCCATCCCCAAACGCATCACCATGGCGATGAAGTAGAAAACGCCTGCCACCAGTAACATGAGCCTGAAACCATATGACCCAGCCAGCCAGCCGCCTAAAGGAGGGCCAACCACGGAAACGATCATAAAAATCGCCTGCGAAAGCCCAAAGACCTTGCCGCGATTCTCTTCACTGGAATGTTCTGCAATGAAGGCATCGAAACTTGGTCCCACCAGCGCACGGGCGATCGAGCCCACAGCCATAGCAACCAGGAGCCATTGCCAGCGGTCGGCGATCACAAGCGGGACAAAGCCGATCACCCCGAAAACACTCCCGATGGCGATGGCGCGTAATCTTCCAAGCGAATCGGATATCCATCCACCCAAAATTTGCAGGAAAAGCGGGACGATCTGTGCAAGCGTAAAGAACAGCCCGATCTGGCGAATCGACGCGCCCAAATCTTTTACATAAAGCGGCATGAAGGACTGATACATATTCCCACCAATATTTGCAAAGATCATTGCAACCAGGAACAGGATCAGTAATCCGCTTAATAAAGGCTGCTTCTTAATTTGTTCCGTCATTATTGCTCCCGATTATCCAATAAATATCCGCACATGCTCGCCATCGTCGCTATCGTCAACGTTGAGGATGAACGGTTCATTCGAATTGCGGGTCGCATTCATCAGCTGAATGATGCCCTCCACGCGGCCCTTGCTCAGACCTTGAAAATAATTTCCAAATGTTCGGAAGAACCAGTCAATAATACCCAGAGGCAGTGGAAAACCAAGTGTGATACGCCTGGGGCCATCCCCTCTTTTTGCGTTAGGGCGATCCACATCTACATATATCCAGCGCGCGGACCTTCCGCCTGCTCCGAGCGTGATCAAGAGAACGCCAACCAACAGCGGCAGCACCATGCAATAAAACCAAAAGTTGGCACCGCCATTCTGCTGGATACCATAAATAACCCAGGCGCTGATCACTGTGATAAAAACACCGATCCAAAGGGGGATCAATGAAAAGCGACGCGCGCGCGACTTGATCTCCTCAAACTCAGGAGCCGCGGTACTCTCAAAGCCCTGGCCGGCTCCCGTTTGAATGACTTCGATCTCTGCGTCAGCCGATTCCGCATCCTCGTCGAGAGCGAGCATTAGCCTGGCCGCATCGCCCGCGGAGACCTTCCCCTCTTCCACCATTTGCAGGATCTTTTTGCGCTCTTCAGAAGACATTATTTACCTCCCTCCAAAGCAGATAACAATTGCTCAGCCTGATCTGCTGTAATCTTCTTCTCTGCCAACATTTTCAATATTGCCATGCGCTCATCCTCCGAAACCGGCTCTGAGGGAGGCGGTGGCGGATTGGGTACACCCTTTGGCGAAAAATCCAGGTTCCAGCGTCGCGTCTGCCGTTCAGCATGCCGCTCGGCCCGGCGGGCTGCCTCTTCCACACGCTTCGCCGCGCGCTGCGTAGCCTGTTCCACGCGCTGGGAAATCCTTTCGCCGAAGCCTGACCAATCAAAGTTCAGGCCTGCAAAATTACCGAATTCATCAGCGGATGCACCCGCGTCCGCATTATTGGAAACACGCACATCGCCGCCTGCGTTCAAGGAGATCTTTGCAGAGCCATTGCCCAATGTAACAACACGTTCGGTTACATCTTCCTCAGCTTTCACACCGGGCCAGTCCACATCAATTTCAGCGCCATGCATTGTGAGAGTCGCATTTGCATTTGCAGCCAGCACAAGCAATATGTCATCGCCGGCAGTGATAGAATATTCACCATCCGGCTTTGGCTCAAGGTAGACGACCACATCCTCCCCCACATTGACCTTTATGTTCCCGCGCGCGCCACGCAAAGCCAGATCATCGGCAACAGAATCAAGCGTGACATGCCCCTCCACATCACGAATGGATACGTCTCCCTGCGCGTGTTTCACGTAAAGATCTTTCTTGGCACCGCGCAGATTGAGATCAGCGTGGACAGTATCAATGGTAATCGAGCCAGCTTCACGGATTGAAAGATCACCGCTAACTTCCTTCAATTCCATGTCACCCATCACACCGCGTATGGATGTATCTCCGCTAACGGATTCAAGGAGCAATACAGTGCCTTTCGGGATACGCAAGGACAGATCGTTGTCACACCAGAGCGATACTTCCCCATCCTTCTGCTCAAAGCGGACTTCATCCTCATCCGCATTTACCCGCATATCCTCGCGATCCCAGCCGATGATGCTGAGGTCGCCGCCCACAGAGTGGATTTTGATGCGGGGCGATTTACCAACATGGATTGATCTGCTCATGGTTTATGCCTCCTCGCCACGCAACATGCGCATGGCGTCATCTGCTGATATCTTGCCTGACTCCAAGTCTTCCAATACACTGCTCCGTTTTTCCGAGCTGATCTCAAGGGGTTCGTCCTTGCCGGGGTCAAAGCCCAGGGCGCGAATCACTTCATGTAAACGGTTTCGAATCGTCGGGTAGGAAAGACCGAGCTCTTGTTCCATCCGATTGATTTTGCCCTCGCAGCGGACGAAGGTTACGATAAAATCAAGATGTTCCGCTGTAAGATGAGAGATCGGCCCTCCTGTGAAGCGGCCTTCAATAGACGTGTCACACGACGAACAATGCAATTTAGCAACGGTTAATTCCGAGCGACAAATAGGACAACGAGTTGGTGCTGCAAACATGGAAACCTCCGGTTGATCGGGCTTGTAATTCTGCTTTATTTCAAGCTTTAAAAATTCTGGTTGAGTCGTGAAGAAGATCCAACTTGCGCGGCTTCGCAGAAAAGGAGTAACGCCTGCTCAGTTTTTCGCCAGCAATGATCATCCAGTTTCCGAGCAGGTTCAAAAAATAGGTGAAATCGGATCTAGACTTCATCATCTCTTCTTTGAGAATAAAAGCCTGATCTCGCTGGATCTTCTGGCGATTCAATTCATATAAATCTTCAGGGTACAAGTGGTTCATATCATTTTCCTTAATCTCATGAAAATTGATCCTAAAATCAACTTTCTCAAGGCCACGGCCACGTTTCTGATGTCATTATACGTATTACTTATATTTTGTCAAGTGTAAATCAATAAAATGAATATAGAAGTTAATATATTTAATTCCAGCTTGAAGAACCTCATTTTCCCCTAGATGGAGTGCCCATGATCCGTTCGTTGTACTATTTCCCGGGACAATCGATCCGCAAAGATATTCCTCCACAGGAATTCACTGAACTCATCCGCAACCGACGTGGACTCCTTTGGGTGGATTTTACAAGTGAAACCCCTGAAATCTGCCTCCCCATTTTGCAATCCTTTGGGTTTCACTATTTAGCGATCGATGACGCCCTTCGGGAAACCCATGTTCCAAAACTGGACGACTGGGGAAATTATCTCTATATCGTTCTCAACTATATGAATATTAGCCCGCATGAGAATCATTGGGAGACCGAAGTGGATGAACTGGATATCTTCCTTGGGCAAAACTATATCGTTACCCACCATGATTTTCAGATCAAGGCCATTGATGATACCTGGGCAGCCTGCGACCGCGACCAACGCAACGTTCAGGATGGACCCGATCATTTGCTCTATCGGATTACTGATCATCTCGTCGCTGAATACATGCCTGTGGTTGAAAAAATTGACGCCGCAATTGACACAATTGAGGATCAAGTCTTTGACCGCCCTACCCCTCGGACTCTCGAACAACTGTTCGCGTTAAAACGCGTTTTACTCGCCATGAGGCGGATCCTGCTCCCACAACGCGAGGTTCTGAACAAACTCGCCCGTGATGATTACAAGGTCATTGACCCAAAAGACCGCATTTTTTTCCGTGATATTTATGATCACCTCGTGCGACTGCACGACCTGAATGAAAGTCTGCGCGATCTTGTCGGCGGTGCGCTGGACACATATCTATCTGTGGTCAACAACCGCATGAATGAAATAATGAAAACTCTGACCATGATCACTGTTCTATTCATGCCGCTCACCTTCCTGACAGGCTACTTTGGGATGAACTTCTTCGAACCACTTGGGACCTTGAGAAGCTGGACATCCAATCCGGTCTTTTATCTGACTCTGGCCACTATCTTCATCATGCCAATTGGTATGTATATTTGGATGCGCCGCCGAACGTGGATATAGACTTGAAAAGTCATCCTCCGCGCACTTGACACAGAACAGACGTTCGGTTATCATTTATAGCACAAATGAGCGAAGAATGCTCTGGAGGCTGCTATGATGATGGTACGCAAAAGCAAAGGTTTGGGAGAACGTCACCAAAGGATTTTGGATTTTCTGTTCGAATATCAACGCGAGAACAGATATCCTCCATCCATTCGAGAGATTGGTAACAAGACCGGCATCACATCCACTTCGGTTGTGAATTACTACCTTGACCAGCTCGAAAAGAAGGGAATGATCGAACGCGATCGCAAGATTTCACGCGGCGTGCGTCTTTCAGGTTTAAATTCATCTTCAGACACACTTCGGATTCCTATTCTGGGTCCAATCGCAGCTGGTTTGCCGCTGCCAGAACTGGATCCCAATGTCAGTTATATGACTGACAGCGAAGCGAACGCAGTGGACATCGCCCGCAGTCTCCTGCCTGCGAAAGAAAAAGGCGACAATCTTTTTGCCCTTGAAGTTAAGGGAAATTCAATGATTGATGCCATGATCAACGATGGAGACATCGTCGTTATGAGACCAGCATCAGACGCGCGCAATGGTGAAATGGTGGCAGTCTGGCTGCCGCGCGATAACGAAGCGACACTGAAATACTTCTTCAAGGAAAAGGATCGCTATCGTCTTCAGCCTGCCAACCCAACCATGAAAGCCATCTTCGTCAAGAAGAGTGAACCTTTGGAGATTAAAGGCAAAGTGGTTATGGTCATTCGCAAGATGTACAAACCACTGGCAGCATAGACGAAAAACAGAATTCAACCATGAACAATAGGCCACTGGATGATCCAGTGGCCTATTTTGAAAAGAATTAAAAAAAGACGGCTCTAATGAGCCGTCTTTTACTTATACACAAAGATCTTACTCAAGAACGATGGTTGCGCCAGCTTCTTCCAATTTCTTCTTGGCCTCATTGGCGGCATCCTTGCCAACACCAGTGAGCACCTTGGAACCAATAGTTTCAGCCATGGTCTTGGCTTCGCCGAGGCCCAGGCTCGTCAACTGACGGATAACTTTGATCACATCGATCTTCTTGGCGCCAGTTTCCTTGATAACCACATCGAACTCTGTCTTCTCTTCGACAGGTTCAGCCGCAGCAGCTGCGGCGCCAGGCATGGCAGCCATGGCCATGGGAGCAGCGGCAGAGACGCCCCACTTTTCTTCGAGCTTCTTGACCAGATCAGCCGCCTCGAGGACGGAGAGTGTAGAAAGTTCTTCCACGATTGTATCGAGTTTGTCAGCCATTGTAAAAATACTCCTTACGTAAGATAGGTTTAGTTAAAGTGCATAATATTTCAGATATTACGCCGCAGCGGATGCTTTCTCTGAGAAAGCCTTGATAACAGCGGCCAAGCCGCGGGCAGGTTCTGCAATCGTACGGACCAGTTTGCCGGCTGGAGCCTGTATAACGCCAAGCAATTGTGCACGTACAACCGGCAGCGGCGGCATATCAGCCAGGGATTTGACCTGAGCAGCACTAAGAGCCTGTCCGCTCATGAATCCGCCTTTAACCTTGATATACTCCTTGCCTTTTGTAGCTTCGTTCAGTGCTTTCGCCGTCGAAGCTGGATCTGTAAAAGCAAAAGAAACAGCGGTACTCTTTACAAGATAATCTTCCGGAAGTTCCATTCCGCTATCTACAAATGCACGACGCGCCAGTGTATTCTTTAGGATATGGAATTCACCGCCAGCATCCCGGATCTTTGCGCGGATGCCATCTAGATCCTTCATTTTCGCGCCTGTATATTCCACAAGAATTACAGCCTGACTACGCTTCATCCAGTCCACATACGTGGCCAACACTTCATTTTTACGTTCTTTAGAAATTGCCAAAGGACACTCACCTCCTTTCAATAAAAAGTCTTTGCCACTTTACAGGCAAAGACTTTAAGCAAACCCAAAAAGAGGGCGTGATTGCTTTTGGTCTTCACCTAAGCAGGGAATTAAGTGGCGCCAAGGCGCCACACCCGCCTTCATCGGCGAAGTGGCTTACGGTTTATCGAGTAATTTTACTCGGTTACCTCAAGTTTGTATGTATCGCTGGGGTTTACTTTGATCCCAGGGCCCATGGTAGTGGTAAGCGTAATATGCTTGATATATTCACCCTTTGCACCAGATGGACGCGCCTTATGAACAGCATCCATCAATGCAGCAAAATTGTCGTAAAGTTGGTCAGCACTGAATGAGACTTTGCCAACCGAGACGTGAATATTGGCTGTCTTATCCAGACGGAACTCAACACGACCAGCCTTCGCTTCCCTGATGGCACGCGGCAGGTCATTGGCGTTGACAACAGTACCAGCTTTCGGGTTCGGCATCAGACCACGTGGACCAAGCACACGACCCAAACGGCCCACCTTGCCCATGGCATCCGGAGTCGCGATGGCCACGTCAAAATCCAACATGCCGCCTTCGATCTTCTTCAAGGTCTCATCATCATCCGCCACAAGGTCGGCGCCTGAAGAACGGGCCAAAGTTGCACCTTCACCCTGTGCAAAGACCAATACGCGCACAGTCTTTCCCAAGCCATGCGGCAGCACAACAACATCACGCACTTGCTGATCAGCCTGACGTGGGTCCAGGGCGGTGCGCATGTGCACCTCCACTGTTGAATCGAACGTGGTAATGCTGGTCTCTTTCGCGAGTGCAACCGCATCGCGTGTAGAATATTCCTTTTCCAAATCCACCTTGGCCAGAGCGGCCCTATATTTTTTTCCGTGTTTAGCCATTGTATCCTCCGTGGTGCAAGCAGGTCACGCAACGTGACCCTCCCACAAATTTATTCGACAACATTAATTCCCATTGAGCGGGCGGTACCTTCAACCTGCTTCATTGCGCCTTCGAGATCGATCGCATTCAGATCCTTCATCTTCAATTCAGCGATTTCTTTCACTTGCGAGCGCGTCACTTTGCCAACCTTTTCCTTGTTTGGAACACCGGAACCCTTTGTAACTTTTGCGGCCTTGCGCAACAAAACAGCTGCAGGCGGGGTCTTCAACACAAATGTGAACGAACCATCTGTATATACAGTGATCTCTGCAGGAAGAACTTCACCCTGACGGTTCGACGTGCGGGCATTATATTCCTTACAGAAAGCCATGATATTGATACCATGACCGGCCAACGCAGGTCCCACCGGGGGCGCCGGGTTGGCTTTTCCAGCTTCAAGCTGGAGACGAACGATTGCCTTAAACTTCTTTGCCATTTTTACTCCTTTGCCTGCACCTGCGACGCAGGAACAGGTGTGGTTTTAGCGGGCGATTTACGTGTGCTAGCGGTTTTCTGGTGCGGGACGCCCTCCCACCGTTTCAAATTACGGATTGGAATTTCCGATTCTTCCCAAGCCGCAACTTGTTACCGTTTAATTAAGCTTTCTCAACCTGTAGGAAATCCAACTCCACAGGCGTTTCACGCCCAAAGAACGAAACCATCACGCGGACTTTGGTGCGCTCCATATCGATCTCCGAAACAAGGCCGCGGAAATCATTGAACGGCCCATCCACAATTCGGACGCGCTCACCCACCTTGAACGAGACTTTGACAGTCGGTGCTTCGGCTTCCATGCGCTTGACGATCTGCGCGACCTCTTCAGGTCGCAGCGGCGTGGGATTGTTTCCCATGCCAACGAAGCCTGTCACACCCGGTGTATTGCGAACCACATACCATGACTCTTCAGATAACAGCAAATTCACCAGCACATAACCGGGGAAGATGTGTCGCTCCACCGTCCGACGCTTGCCATCCTTGACTTCGATCTCCTCCTGGGTTGGAATGACCACATCGAAGATCTTATCCTTCATGCCCATCGTTTCGATGCGTTGTTCAAGGTTATGACGGACTTTATTTTCGTAACCCGAATAACAATGAATGACATACCAGGCTGGTCCCTCTGGCACTTCAGAGTGAGGTAATTCACCCGAAGACGGAGTCTGATTTTTGGCAGCAGGAGCGGGCAGATCTGCATTATCGGGCTTCTCCCCTTCCATTGAGGCATCAGTGCTGTCGCCCGTTGAAGACTCTAATTCATCCGTAGGAACGTCAACAGACTCCGATTCAGTTGATGAGGTGAATTCATCCGAATCAGACAATGCAGATTCAACCGGCGCATCCTGTGACTGCTCTTCGGTCGAGTCTACTATTTCAGGTTCAATCTGATCTTGCGGTTCCTGCAATGACATGAGGACTTTAATTTCCTTTCGCTAAAATCCCAACAACAGATTCAAAAGAAGGCGCGCGCCACCATCGGTTAGTCCGAGAATGATACCCATCACGAACATCACCAATAGAACAAGCAAAGTTAACTGGCGCGCTTCAGGCCAGGTAGGCCAGGAAACTTTGCGGAGCTCGCCCGCAGTTTCACGGAAAAACGCCTGAAGTGCATTTGGTTTTGTGCTTCTATCTTTGACAGCCAAGATCGACTCCTTCATGATTCTTACGGCTAAAACGCCGCCCTACAACAGCGGCGTTATCAATCTACAGGCCAGGCAGGACTTGAACCCACAACCGCTCGTTTTGGAGACGAGTGCTCTACCAATTGAGCTACTGGCCTAAGTTAGTTGAGTAGTTATTTCGTTTCATGGTTTTGTACTCAACCACAAACTATTCAACTACCCAACCATCAAACTACTTGGTTTCGCGGTGCGCCGTGTGTTTCCTGCAACGCGGACAAAACTTGCTAAACTCAAGACGGTTCGGGTCATTACGACGATTTTTCTCAGTAGTGTAATTTCGCTCTTTACAGTCGTTGCATTGAAGCGTAATCACAGGTCGAACGTCTTTCTTCTTGGAAGCCATACTAACTTACCAACTTTCTATTATTCAATAATTTTAGTAACGACGCCCGCGCCGACGGTGAGACCACCTTCGCGGATGGCGAACTTGGAACCCTGCTCAAGCGCCACCGGCACGATCAACTCCACCGTCAGGTTCACATTGTCTCCCGGCATCACCATCTCG
>JAXIPJ010000449.1:0-2815 GCA_045402985.1 Anaerolineales bacterium | reverse complement strand
GGCTTGCTCGGCTTCCTGTTTCTTTTGCTCAACAGTCAACCTAGCCTGTTGGGCTTGTTGTTCGGCGATCTGCTTTTGCTCCACAGCGGCAGCATACCCTTCACTGAAGTGTATGTCACGCAGGATGAAGTCCAGCAGGCGTAAATTATTCTCAGCCAGGCTGGCACTTAGCTCCTCTGTAACAATATTTACTATTTCAACGCGCTTGGTGGAGACGACCTCTTCCACGCCATATTGAGAAATCGCATCGCGAATGATGCCGCGCGCTTCGGGTCGTACAACCCCATCCTCATAGCGGTTTTGCCAAACGATGTGCAGCGGCACAACTTTGGTCGGGTCAATTTGATAAATGACCGAGGCGTCAATGATGACCTCCTGTCCATCTTTAGTGCGGGCGCGGATCGAGTCATCGCCCTGCACCTGTCCTTCTTGAGAGGCTGCGGACATGGTGTAAGTCTGGTTCGAGATCGAGTAGGTCACCACTTGCTCAACGACAGGGAGAATCCAATGCAATCCAGGCCCAAGCGGGTCAGAGCGAACGCCGCCTGCCCTGATCGTCCTGACTACCCCTCGCTCGCTGGATTCCACATAGACCAAACCTGAGCCGAGCGTGGTAAGCACGATGGCTATGATCAACACCACGATCACTGTGGAGCTGGTTCCCCTTGCGTTTTGATTGCGGCTTGCGCGGGCAACAGCCAAAATGCCCAGTCCAATAACGCCCAGCCACGCAAGTCCGGCCGCAGAACGAATGACATCAACAATATTCATGGTTCCTCCAATTAGGTTGTAATAATTATACCGCCATGATAGCATAGCGATATGGATACGAAGAAAAGTCAGGTAGCTGAAATGATATTATGGGATGGGCTTCGCCACGCGCGCATTGACTGCCCTGCAAATTTGATTCCAGCTCCAGGCCAATATCTGCTCGCCAGCGACGCTTTTGACTTAACGTTGCCTGTTCCCATCTTCTATACGGATTCTGCATCTAAAGGTTTTATCGCCGCGCCGCCTGTGCCTGATTCCTGGAAGCCCGGGCACGAGATTTACCTGCGCGGCCCGCTAGGACGCGGGTTCGTGTTGCCCTCGTCCGCACGGAAGGTGGCGCTGGTGGCGTTCGACGATTCTCCCGCGCGGCTGCATGGTCTCATCACGCCAGCCTTACAGCGGAACGCGGCAGTTGTGCTGCTGTGTGACGCGCACCTGGATAATTTGCCGGATGAAGTGGAGGTACAACCTGTCGCTGCTTTGTCCGAGATCATGGATTGGGCAGATTATTTCGCGTTCGATGTGGCGCGCGAGAATCTGCCTGGGTTAAAGGAACGCGCGTTTAATGGCAACCCGGCAAAGGCACTGTCTGAAGCGCAGGTTCTCATCCGCACGCCGCTCGCATGTGGGGGAATGGCTGAGTGTGGTGTCTGCGCGGTGACAGGAAAATCCGGTTGGAAAATGGCTTGTAAGGATGGACCTGTTTTTGATTGGAATGATTTTTCCTCTCCCAATGGGAGCCCCACGGTGGTGCTTCGCAAAGGGCAGGCGAGGCACTGAGCCTGTCGAAGTGGTGAGGGCTAAAACCAGATCCTGAATGACGTTGAGGTCATGCCCACCAGACCCTGATACGTCACCAGCACATCGATCGGTACGAGTTCTCCCGGCTCTTGATCTACAAATTTGAACGTAAAACTCCCGACGCCCGCATTGTTCGTGTTGAAGTAGTAATCTTCCGCGCGCCCATCGGGCCAGTGAATGGTGGCTTTGCCCGCGGCATTTGGGACAGCTTGCGAGGTCTGGCTTTGGACGACGGCATAAACAGTTTGCTGACCACTCGATACCATCACTGACCTTAACACATAAGCACGTACTCTTAATGACATCACCGGGTTGATGGTCGCATCCAGTGGATTCACTGATTTGAGTTGTGCCGCGTCTTCGCCAAGCAAGTCAAAATACGTACGTCCGAGATCCGTGATCACCACACGCTGGCCTTCAGGCCGGTCTGCGCGCCACTCAAAGCGCGCCTTCTCAAAATATTGAACAATGAGATTCTCGCGATACTCGAACGGTGAGATGGGGTCTCCGAATTGCGCGCCAGCGCCGTTGGCTCGGTAAAAGTCTAGGAAGGCGAAGCAGACGCGGTAGCCAGTGCGGAACGTCTGGCACCCAGACGAATTATTGATATCCAATTGCCCGCCAGGTTCATAAGCCGTTTTGCCAATTGAAGTGACTTGAATGCGAGCGTTCCCAAAAATGTCGCGGCCCAATTCAAAGCGCGCGCGTTGAAAGTATTGAACTGTCTTGCCGTCTTTTGAGGTGAACTGTTCGGTGATTGGATAGCCAAAGACCAAAGTCGGATCTTTCGCCTTGGTATAGAACTGCAAAAAGTCTCCACGTACATTATGTCCAGTTTCCGGGAAGTATTGCACCTCTGCCGACTGCGCCTTTGCGGATCCCGCCGCCCCCCATGAAGCCAGCAGTATTGTCAGAGCGAGAAAAAGAATAATAAATCGTCCAACTGCTCTCATCAGATTCATTATACTCACAATCAAACCTGTAAAGACGCCTCCCACCTTCCAGTTCCGATATTGTTTTTTGAGTTTGCTCTAGCCTGTCATGTTTCGGTTTTGAGCATCTGCTCACTGTCCAGCAATGCTTCAAGGATACGTTCCGCCGCGTGACCATCTCCAAACGGATTCGCTGCCTTCGCCATCTCCGCGTATACAGACGGATCATCCAGTAGCCGGCCGGCTTCGCGGACGATGTGGGCGGATTCCGTTCCGACCAGTTTTAGCGTCCCTGCTGCCACTCCCTCAGG
>JAXIPJ010000307.1:0-2007 GCA_045402985.1 Anaerolineales bacterium | reverse complement strand
GATTGTCGCGCAGGGAATCATAGAAGCTGCAAAGACAGTCCCTCCTTCTGTGAGATCAAAAAGCTAATCCATACAGTTCTTGTGACATTAAGCGAAGATCATACGCTGCGGAGTGAAAATGACAGTAACTGCCAAAAGCGTATTTTATTACAGCTTCTACATGCTGGGAATGGGATTAGGTCTGTTATTTATCCCAAACCTTATGCTTGGCGTTTTTGGTTTCCCTCCAACGAACGATATTTGGATACGCGTTCTCGGCTTGTTCGCCTTTTGCGCGGGCATGCTTTATTTTTATTGTGGGCGTACAAATCAAACTGGCTTCTTTCGTATCTCGATCATTGAACGGATCGTTTTCTTTTTTGGGATGGTGGGTATTGTCCTGTTCCTACGAGCGAATCCTAGGCTGGCGCTGATCGGCAGTGTGGATCTGTTCGGGGCGATTTGGACAGCCATCACATTGCGCAAGTAAATTGTCGGCGCCTGCTTGTATTTAGACTTTCCTTGACGTAAAATGACTTCATCAAACAGGAAAGGAATCCCGTATGGCTGCTACTATGCTTATCCGCTGGTTAATATTCCTGCACATTCTATCCGCCCTTACGTTTTACATGGCTCATGGCGTCTCTGCAACGATGGCTTTCAAAGTCCGCAAAGAGACCGACTTCGCGCGCATCCGAGCCATGCTCGACCTATCAGAGTCGACTCTTGAAATTATGTTTGTTTCCTTCCTGATCATGGGGTTGACCGGCCTGGCCCTGCCTTTCTTCACCCATATCTGGAACAAGGTCTGGGTCTGGCTTTCGATCATCCTGATGGTGTTCGTCTTTGCCTGGATGGTTATGTTCAATGAGACAAGCTATAAACAATTGCGTCGTTTGGTTGGGTTGCCATACAGGGCGAGAGATAAGGAATTGCCCGCTGAACCGCCCTCCAGTCCGGAGGAGGTGGCCGCGTTGCTCAAAAAGACCAGCCTGACGGGACTGGTCGTGACCGGCTATGTTATCCCTGCCATTGTGTTGTGGCTGATGGTTTTCAAACCGTTCTAAATATTTTCTGTTCCCACACAACTAAAAAGACGAAGGTTTCTGGCCTCCGTCTTTGATAATTTATTTTGTGTCTGCTTACTCTTCGATGACCGCAGCCTCCACAGATTGGATGGGCGGGAGGAAATCTGCCAGCAATTCCCAGCTATCACCCGAGTCGCGGCTGTAAAACAATTGACCTGTATTCGAGCCAATATAGATGCCTGCATCTTCAAAGGTATCCGTTGCCATGGCTTCACGCAAAACAACCAGATGCGCTTTCTCGGGCAAACCTTTGTTAAGGCGTTCCCATGAGTTGCCGGCGTCCGGGCTGCGCCACACGGAAAACTTTCCGTCCACGCTCATGCGATACTCATCACTTTCCTCAAGCACGATATAGATGGTGTGCGGATTGGTGGGGTGCACAGCAATCGGGAAACCAAAACGTGAAGGTAATCTGCCTTCTCCAATATCGATCCAATCTTCCCCTGCGTTGTCACTGCGATAGACGCCGCAATGATTCTGTTGATAAATTATATTCGGATTTGAAGGGTGCATGGTCATTTTATGCACACACTGCCCGAACTCCGGGAACTTGTTCCCCATAAAGTCTGCGCGCACATTCTTGTTATAGGGTGCCCATGTCTGCCCGCCGTCGTCGGTGCGGTAACAGCCTGCAGCTGAGACCGCGATATACATCCGATCTGGATTCGTTGGGTCCAGCAGGATGGTATGTAGGCACAAACCTCCGTTCCCCGGGTTCCATTCACCGCGCTGTGGGTGATCAAAGAGGCTCTCATTTAAGGTCCAGCTCTCACCGCGATCTTTGGAAATAAAGAATGAAGCGGGCTGCGCGCCGGCATACAATACATTTGGCTCGCTGGCACGCCCCGGCGTAATATTCCAAACCTTGATCATTTTCTCGGGATTCTCTTTCACACTCTCCCCGGACTCAGAACGGAACGCTTCATCCACTGTACCAGAG
>JAXIPJ010000333.1:0-2841 GCA_045402985.1 Anaerolineales bacterium | reverse complement strand
GGCAATTATTTCCTCGGGAATCCGGCGCTTCAACAAGTAGCCTTTCATCAACTCGCCAACGATATGTTCTGCATCCGCGGCACTGCCGCCGTTGCCACAGGTCAACACCTTGTCGCCACGGCTAAAACAATCGCGCATGGTCTGGAATGCAGCCCGGATATCTGACGTACAGATCTCGAGTTCGGGATACGTTGAGATAAGCTGTTTAATTCTTTTCATGATTCCTTCAAATGCTCCAGTGCTCGCTCAAAGAAGTCCGTTTGCCAAAGCTGCCTGATTTTAGGATAAGCATTCTGGGTGGGTCGTTCAGAGATACGCAGGACGGCAGTCCAGGTTGGATCTCTTTCCAAACGCGCATACCATTGATTCCCAACCGTTGAGGGATATATGGCTATTCATTTGGCCACTCCAACAGATTCGTTTCTATGATCGCTCTTGCAGCGTCGCGCGGTATAAGGAAGGTCTTGATCTCATTCGCGCCAAAGTCCGCTTCAATGACGCGTTCTAGTTTCGGCAGGCGGATGGAAGCGCGCGTGGCAGCTCCAATGGTCTCGAAAGCGCGCAACACAAGTCCGCCGCCATCCTCAGCCTGTTTGAGCACAGTCACCATCATGTTCCTGGGCTCAACAGTGATGAATGAATCCGATTGCGGCAAAGTCCCATCAGGATGGAAGGTCGCGAACAAGGCAATGGGAGGCTGATTCAATTCGGCAGCGCGTCGCGCTGTGCCAGCAGTCTCCCAACTGCCGGAATGTGCGAATAATGTATACCGGAAGCGCTGAATGCCCTGGTCGATGAAAGCATAATTGCCATCCGGCTCGAGCACAGCAGGGATATGGTGAGCATAAGCTGGGCTGCGAAGGATGGTCAAGCCGATGTCGCGCACGTTCACATCCAGGCTGTATTTGCCATCATTGAGTAAGCTGAAGCCATACGGAATTTCGCGATCTTGCGAAACGCCAGAAACATCCACCCAGGATTGGCCTGGCTCTTCCTCGCCATTGGCAAAACGCTCTATGTGTCCATAAGGAATCTCGCAGGTAATTTTCATGAACTTAACATTAACCGGAAAACGTAACTTGAGCATCTTGAGTTGTTCATGCCAATCTACCATCACGCTAACGTCGATCTGCTCCAGGTTAGGATACATAGCAAAGTTCTGGATAAGCTGGGATGAACCATAACGGCTAGTGACGCGGATTACCGACTTGACCGGGCCATGTTCCACGAGCCGCACGGACTCTGCTTGAAAGGTCCCGTCTACTTTATCCCATTTGAAGACGTTGTGTCCCCAAGTGTCAGCGGGATCGTCTAACACAACCGGCAGTGCGGCTGGACCGGAGAAGACTTCTACCTCCTCCAGCTTATCGCGCAGGCTTGCGACGCAACCAGTCGCAGTATCGAACTCCAGACGGAAGCGATCGTTTTCCAAAACGTTGTCGGACACCTGGACTGTGGCCCGAGTTCGATCTTCTTGAATTGTATCTGGAGATAGAAGCAAACGATACGTGCGGTAACCCAGAGAGGGCAGATCAACGGTGAAGCAAAGACAGTCGCGGCCTGCGGTCGTTGTCGATTGCACTCCCTGATGAGGGATAACATTATCTGACTCATCCCACAGGGCATTCTGCGGTTTCAATCGCGATGATTCGATTTCGATATTTGTTTTTACCGGCCAGGTCAGTGGATTAAAGACCACCAATGGACAGACGTTTTCCTCTGTGGGAATGTTGATCTTCCAGACGACGGATTGGGTCGCAAGATTCAACGCGCGACCTGCGATCGTGATCGCTTCACCATAGGCGTCGCGCGCGTCCTCATATGCGGCTTCGAGACTGGTGCCGGCTATAATATCGTGGAACTGGTTAAAGAGTACATCTTTCCAGGCAAGGGCAAGCTCATCACGAGTACAAGCAGATAATTCAGACTTTTCCTCGACCCAGACCGCTGCCGCAACAGACAATTTCTCAGCGGCGAGTAGACGATTTTCAGCCAGGCGGTTCCAACGTTTGACACCAGAATGCGCGGCGTAGCAGCCGCTGGCATGATGTTGAAGTTCACTCTGAACAATTGGAATCGGCCAACTTTTTGTTTCCGCAGCCTGAAAGAATGCCTCGAGGGTGGAGAAAACCAGATGAGCTGGGAACTCGGGATCGGCGTCCAGGCGGTGAACACTTTCAATGTTGGCAATCGTTGGTCCACCGCCGTGATTACCCACACCGTAAAAGCACATGAATTCATCGATCGGTTCTTTCATCTCATCGGCACAGCGCTTGGCATGGATCTCCACATCTTTTCCCCAAGAAAGATACTCGAACGGGATTCGGAATGCGAGCACGCGTGAGCCATCATCAGACTGCCACCAGAACAAACGGGATGGCAGGCCTTTCTCATGCGGCATCGGACGCAGAAAGACATAATAGTCAAGGCTACTCTTCTTGAGAATTTGCGGCAGCGTTCCCGCGTGGCCGAAACTATCTACATTGAATCCGGTTTGGGCAGTGACGCCAAATTTCTCTTTGAAGTAGCGCTGTCCATACAGACTATGGCGGACAAACGATTCCCCTGCTGGGATATTGCAATCCGGTTCCACCCACCAACCGCCGACAATGCCCCAGCGCCCGTCCTTCACTTGCTGCTGGATCTCTGCAAACATCGTGGGATCCGATACCTCCACCCACTCGTAGAAGGCGGCGGAACTGGCGACGAAGGTGAAGTCGGGATATTCCTTCATACGCTCGAGGGCGGAGCGGAAGCTGGCTTTGACCTCGTGGAACCCCTCCTGCCATTGCCATAGCCAGACCGGGTCGATGTGTGCGTTACCGATCATGTGAAGTTTAC
>JAXIPJ010000352.1:0-24364 GCA_045402985.1 Anaerolineales bacterium | reverse complement strand
TAGAGGGGCTTGCTCCCTGCGCCGTCCTCAGCGTAGGGTTACCGGAAACACGCCGCCGAGGACGGCGGCTTGAGCCTATTTATTAAGAAACTTTATACTACCTTATCTTGGCTTTTTCCCTTGTTGTTTGGGTGCGCGCTTCGGTTTAGGAGCTGGCTCAGTTGTCTTTTCCATACCATCGCATAATGAAGCTGAGGCTTATACCTCTATTCCATTTCCCAATACAAAATCCACCCGCATCCACGCGCCGAGTGTGGATTTTTGTTCTGCCCCATTCAACCCCAGGTTTTGCGCCAATGGATGGCTTGCCAATGAGGCGATCTTCAATGTGTAAGAGTTAAGTAAAATGCCGCCTTCGAAAAATGTTTCAACTTTCAACGGCGCTTCGATGAGTCTTTGGTAACAAGCCTTTTGTGTATTTTGCGCGTCACGGAATTGTTTGAGAAAGACCAGCGGAATATGATCGTTAATGAAACGCGCCGCGAATTCCAGCAGGCCGCCTCCCAGATTGGACCGCATATTCTTAAACAACTCCGCTCCCATTTTATTTTTTATGGAATCAAGATCGCTGCCTCCAGTGATATCGGCGGCTGACGAAGAACTTAATGAAAGCAGGCGTTCTTTTTGCGCAACCGAGTCTGCGCCAAACTGTTTGAAGCCGAGCACATCTGCCGCAAAGTCAGGTTTTTGGATCTGCGAAGGTTTTTGGAATTGCGCCGCCAGTTTATTGAAGCCAAATACTTCGCGTCCAGTTGCAATGGCATTGCCTTCATCCACCAGCAGATAAGGCAGAAACCATGCCAGATGATGCGGCACTAAGCCGCTTTGAGTCTTCTGCATGGCAACTGTGAGCACCCAAAAACTGACTTCTGTTTCAGGGATGAGTCCCACCTGTTTATCACGCTCATCGCGCGACGAGACCAGCATATCCGCGAAGACCAGCATCACGCTGGAGGTAAGTGGAACATATTTATATGTAAATGAATCGGAGACGTTCAAAGATTGGTCACAGAGTGCCGTCAGGCTTTCGCTATCTGCGTTAAAGAAAAAAGCCGCCAGACGCGCATCCTTTTGCAGATAAGGTCCGCGAAAAACAGGAAAACCAAGTCTGTTATCTGCATAGTCGGGAAGCGTATCGTCAGGCGTAGGCACCACGCGCTGCGTGGCTCCAAGATAATAGGAGAGCGCAGAAATACCAACTGCTCCGCCTGCCAATTTTAGAAAACTCCTGCGCCCCATGTCTTTATTCATACTGTTCTCCTCATCTGGACTTGGCGACGTTTTGCTGGAAGCATCATCAATCCCTTTCAGGGAAGAGTACCGACCACGAGAGTGTATCACCTGCCAGCAAAGCCAAACCTGACCAGGCGGGTTTTTCACATGGTTGCGCATCAAAAGCCTGTGCTACATTTTTGGCGGCAGGAGAGAAATATGCTTTCACTTCACAATGCAGGCGACCCTCTGATTCTTGCCGTGTGAATACAGCCATACTGAGCGGCCTTCCTGCAGCGACAAACGATGACTGAAATACTTGCTCAATTTCATCTGAAGGCATGGATGCAGTGATCGCATCCCCGAGTTCTTTTGAATACCAGCTATCCATTTTGAAGCCCTTATCTACAATATTTGTCAATTTTTGGCGGCACTCGTGCACTGATCATTCTGGTATAGACTTCAGGTACAAATCTTCAACTTTCTTTCTTGCCCAGGGAGTCTGACGCAAAAACTTCAAACTGGATTTGATACTGGCGTTGTCAGTAAAGCATTTTATAGGAATACGCTCGCCAAGTTCAAGCCAGCCATATTGCTTCACGAGTTGCTTTAGCATCGTTTCAAGCGTAATTCCGTGCATGGGATTGTTGGGTTGAGGGTTTGTTGTCATATCTCTACTATTATGCTTCAGACTGCAAATGCGTCAACGCCGCGGACCGCGCCTTTCCAACTCCAGACCTGCCAGGTTTATCGTGGCGCCAGTCATTCTTCGCAACTCATGCGTGGACAACGGTACGAGTCGTGAAAGTTGTCGCGGAAACCTGTCAGATCTAATTACAACTCTTTATATTTCAAGAGAGAGGCGGCAGGACATCCTTGTGTGAATCGTCTGTAGGCAAATTTGCGGCAAAGTCCAGGGCCGACCTCACATTATCAAAGATATTGAAGTTTCCGGCGAAACCTACCATTTCAAGCGAGTCGCGGATATTTTCCGGCACCTGCACCAATAGCACTTCTCCACGGTTGTGACGCTTGCTATCACGTTGAGCAATCGCCAGGGCCCGGAAACCGGCACTGGACATATACTCCAAATGACTCATGTCGACTACCAGTTTGTACTTGCCGCGCTGGTTGGCAGCTTCAAGTGCCTGTGTAAATCGTGGAGCTTCGACGCTATCCATTCGACCTTGGACCGTGATCAGTTCGGTCTGCTCGAATTCTTTGACGGTGATTTCCATAGATCATCCTCCAAAATTGTGAGAATTCTATTTGCCTCGAGTATGACATCAACCTTCTGGATATTACTACAATTTTCCCTCAAATACTCCATCCACTTCAAGCATCAGGGCTATAGCTTCACCAGAAGAAGACATCAACGACATGAGCCGCGTTCCTGTACAGTCAGGTCTTGGAGTGCTAGAGCCGTAAAAGCTCCCGGATGATTTATTGTAATTCAATTGCTTTTACTCATCTGAATCACAGCCATGGTTATACTATGACGTGATGATCAAAACAAACACCTACGACAAAATTTCCCTTCTGCGGCTTGCATTTAAAGGGTTGGAAGACAAAGAATTGCAAGAGATAGCGGACCTAACTAAACTTTGCATGTATCCGCCAGACCATGTTTTATGCCATGAAGGTGCAAATGAAGATGTGTTCTATATTGTCGCAGAGGGCAGTGTGGTCATTTCCAAGAAAATGTTGGGCGAGGCGGGAGAGCGTATTTTACGTGTGGGAGGCAGAGGCGACCTGGTAGGCGAAATGGCGCTGATCCAAAACGCGCCACGAGCTGCATCCGTGCGGACGCTCACCGAATGCACCATGCTTGAGATGGGGAAGAAGGATTTTGATACCATCCTCAGCCGAAGTCCCCGCATGGCGATCGATATCATGCGGATCACATTGGATCGGATGCGAGCCAATGACCACATGGCAATCGCCGAGCTGCAAAGGACCAACAATATCCTGCGACAACTGGACCGCAACAAATTGGATTTCATTCAGGTGGTCGCACATGAACTCCGCACGCCGCTGACCGTTCTTAATGGCTACATCAAAATGTTGAATTTGTTCCCCGATGTCAAAGCGAACGCGGCGCTGGGAGCAGTGATCGATGGCATTATCAAAGGCTCCGACCGTATCCATGAGGTGGTCAACTTGATGTTGGATGTGACGCGGATCGATACCGACACCTTAAAGGTTGTAGCCGAATCCGTGCCTCTGATGGAGGTCATTAATGACCTTGTGCATGATTTTGCGAAAGCCGCCGAAGGACGGAAGGTCGAAATCACCGTTGAGTATGGTACCGATACACCGAACATATATGGCGACCCCACCTTGATTCAAAAGGCGCTTTATCAGTTGGTCATCAACGCCATCAAGTACACACCCGATGGCGGCAAAGTGACCATTAGCACGCGCCCCTGTTTGATCGATGACGAGATACCCGGCGTGGAGATCGCTGTGATAGATACGGGCATTGGCCTGGACGCAGAACACCATGGACTGGTCTTTGAAAAGTTTTATCAGGTGGGTAGTGTTGCAATTCACTCTTCGGGAAAGACGACTTTCAAGGGCGGCGGGCCCGGCCTGGGGCTGGCGATTGTGCGCGGCGTGGCCCGGGCGCATGGTGGTAAAGTTTGGGTGGAAAGCTCAGGACATGATGAAATCAATTACCCTGGCAGCACGTTTTATTTGCAATTGCCCGTTCAACCGCTGGGAACTCAAGCGCCAGTTCAACAACCATGACCATTCTTTAGGGGCTTTATCCAGTCCTGTACCTGGGGGCAAGATTGCCAGTTTATGTTTACTAGGATATTATTTCCTGCATGACTGGTATTGATGAAACAAACGAATCTCAAGGGACCATTTTGTGCAAGTCTTGCGGGTTATGTTGCACCGGCCATTTATTCATCTGGGCAAAACTCAGGTCATCTGAACTCGACTCCGCCAAGATGCTGGGGCTGAATGTATTTGGGTCTGACCCCAGGCAGCGGGGATTTAGCCAGCCCTGCCCACTCTGGCAGGGACAGTGCACGATCTATACTTCTCCTCAGTATCCGCATTTTTGTCGTACCTATAAATGCAAACTACTCAAAGAAGTCCTTGATGAAAATACCCCACTAGCTTATGCATTGACAGTTATCGGACAGGCAAAGGGTATGATCCATGAAGTGGAGTCGCTTTTGCCGAGTTCATTGAACCCTAATTTCCGCGAGCGTTTGGTCGCACACCTTGAAACCCTCGAAGAATCCAACAGGCAGGAGGATGCGGATCTGGAATTTCGCCAGAAAGCGGATGCATTGTTGAACTTTTACGAAAAGGTTTTTGGTGTAAAAGACCTGGTCGATCAGCCCAATGAAGAGTGATCTGGGAACACTCTACCCGTCGATGCTTCGGCGCTCCCTCCCACTCCGCTGCGGGGACTTCGTGCGGTCGCAGCACGGATGGCAGCAACGCGTCCGACTCCTGTTCCTTTGTGGACTGTAATATCATCGCCGAAGGGGACTTTCTCAGCCCTGGAGAGCACAGGATCTTCGACGACACGAGTCGCGTCCCCAAGCCTGAACATCTGTTATTTCCCAAAAACAATTTGCGATGAGATAGAGATAGACCCCTGCTCGTGCCCGGCACACAGCCGGGCACGAGATTAATGTTTTACTATTCTTAGATATTTACGCAGCACCTTGTGGTTCAAGGAAGGTCTACGAAGTTGGACAGGAAGCCGCGCGCAGATTCCGTATCCATACGATACGTTTTGTCAGTCGCAACGCAAGGAGCGTCTCCTGTGACTGTAATCGAAGCAACAATATTGGTTTCAACGCCATCCAGGTGAATGAAGTGCGGGCCTCCGGAGTCGCCATAGCAGGTTCCTCCGTTGCCAGTTGTTAGGGTCATGGGCAGAGTCATCCAGGCCTTGGTGAGCGAGAGAAAGCCTTGCTCCACGCGGTTTCGGTCGAGATTATCAAGAATCCCTTGAAAGCCAGTCGTGTTTGTCACCCGCACGGTGCCATAGCCCACAGCCGTGAAGCGAGTGTCTTTGAGGACATGATTGGCCTTGAGTTCGTCCAGCATCCCGGCCGGTGGAAGGCTAGCCGGTGTAATCCCTGGCGCTTGATCGAGGACTATTACCGCAACATCTCCCGGATCCGACACGCCACCCGGACCACTGAAGCCAAAGTTCGGATTTGTGTACCACGTGCCTGTAAAGAATGTCCCACTCTCGCTGATCGTTGGGTCAAAGGTGACAAGCATCTCTGCCCCGGGAATGGACGCCAGCGCTGCATCTACGGGGGCTGTACAATGCGAGGCAGTCAGAAACACATTTTCAGAGATGAGCGTGCCGGAGCACCACTGAAATAGTCCTTCGCCCGGAACGCTCAATACCATCGATCCCACGAAAGGATGGTCGTTGCCATCTGGTTCACCGTAGGTGATCGCCAAGGCTGGTAGAGTAAAGACGAATAGTAGGGCCACTACAGCGGTAATGGTAATGAGTCTTCGATGCCAGTGTAGAGATCTGTATTTTCCAGACATAACATAGCCTCCTGTAGCAAATAACGAAAATCTGTGAAGTTATGGAATTAAGGTTGGTCATTGAGATAGTGTGCAAGGCGCTCCTTTCTGCCGCTTTTCCGTACACGCATGCAATATTCCCAACAGAGAACGATCGTTGGGTGCCAGGCTGAACCTGTTATCAGTATAGCATTTTGCAAACCGGACTTCAATCATTAATTTCTCGCTCATGACCGACTGTATATCCCCTCTCCTTTTAAACGCCCCGCCTCCCACTCCGCTGCGCTACGGGGACTTCGTGCGGTCGCAGCACGAATAGTAGCAGCTCCCCCGAAGGGGCAGGCGCAATTCCTGTTGTGTTTCGAACATCATCCGGGACCCTAAAGGTTTTCTCGACTGACAAGCGACTCGATATGCAAGACTCTACGGCTTGACATGCCGAATATTCACGGAAGAAACCATTAGGGTCTTTGACATCACAACTCTCCTTCAATTAAGGAATACAGAACGGCGCGCACTTGTTGACCGCTTCCAATACCGCATTGAAATTTTCATACTGCGCATCGGACTGAATTACCAAGTCCCTGATCGTTGCGTCTGATTCCCCTGCCCTGAATGCCTGGAAGGCGCGAATTACAGTTCCCATATAGTTGATCAACTCATTTTTTGCCGTTTGCATACAAGCAGGCACAACAAACCCCTGGGTATCCATGAAGATTTGTTTCAGCGTGTTAACCGGGCGGACGAGCGAGGTCCGAGACGCGGTGGTTGCAAACTGGTAGGCATGATCATACGTTTTCAACTGACTGGCCAGGATGACGGATGCCTCCCTCACAGCGTTCACTTCGCAAGGGTTATACAGGGAATACCAGGTGTACATACCCATTGCTGCAAATATTAGCAAAACAATAAGTGCACTCGCTGGTAATAGAAAACGGCTTGATTTCTGCACGGTATCCTGTGATTTAAGTTGTGCTGGATTGTCCATATTATCTGCCTTATTTATCTAACCCGGTAGTGTTGCTGGCGATGCATCAGACCGTATATCGTAGGTCAGAATTAGGGTAAACGCCCTCCCTCCCACTCCGTTGCGCTACGGGGACTTCGTGCGGTCGCAGCACGGATGGCGATCATCCCTTTAGGGACAGCAGCAACGCGGCCAACTCCTCGCCGCCGCGCCGCGTCGATCGGGAAAGTGTGGGGACACTGTAACATAGGCGGTGGGGTTTTTAAGGTGGTAGGAGAAAACGTCTGGATGAGCCATCAAAACGGGCCCAAGAGTGGGAAAATAAATTGACCAACCGGGTATCTTACAGACACATTGAAATTGGGGTATTGAAAACCAAAATTGTTCGTGCTACAATGAATCCAAGTCATGGGGGAAAGCCGTCTAACCCTCTTAGAAGACCGATTGATTCTTCTGTGCGCTGAATGATTGGTTCTTTCTAAGTCGCAAGTTCAGGTCTGATCGAGGTGGTATGCTGGGATCAGTGGATGGAACGACGAAACTGAGCAACTTGCTTTCAATGGAGTATCGATGGAAGCCAGTCTTATTGCGGAACTCACTGGGCGCAATAGTTTCTTGCTTTAAGATAATTTTCTAGCCTTGATCCCTCACACCCAAGAGAGGAGGTTTCGCAACGATTATAAGTTTGGCCTGGCAAGCCTGTCATGATCTTCAAATGGATACGACAGATACAAGTGGATACGACAGATACAAGTTAACCATCCAATGCAGTATGGATGGCCATAACCATCCATAGTTGTGAATAAGGAGATTCTGATGTTTGGTTCAAAATTCGTTCATAAGATTCTTGCTGTTGTGACAGCGACCTCGCTACTGATGGCATCGTCTTTTCTGCCATTGAGCGTCTCTGCCAGTCCTGCCGCTCAGCAGCCAGCCCTGGTTGAGCCCCTTGTGCAGCAACAGCTTGCTGCCCAGGGCACAACCACTTTCTGGGTGATCCTGCGGGACAAAGCTGATCTGAGCCCGGCGTTCAAAATACCCAACTGGGAGGCGCGCGGGCGTTTTGTTTATAACCGCTTGCAGGCAGCGGCCAATCAAAGCCAGTCCGGTCTGCGCTCTCTGCTGGTGAAGCGCCACGCGCCTCACCGGCCCTTCTGGGTCGTCAACACGATCCAGGTGACCGGCGACCAGGCCCTGCTGGATGAGATCTCGAAGCTCCCGGAGGTGGAGCAGATCCTGGCGGCCCGGGTGTTTCCGCTCCCCGCTCCGTTCCCTGCGCAGGTTGAGCCCGGCGTCGATACGGTCGAGTGGGGTATTGACCGCATCAACGCCCCACAGGTCTGGTCTCAGTTTGGCGTGCGCGGTGATGGGATCGTGGTTGCCAACATCGACACCGGAGTGGATTACACCCATTCTGCGGTGGTTCGTCAATATCGCGGCAACCAGGGTGGTGGTAATTTCAACCACAACTACAACTGGTTTGATCCCTCCAACGTCTGTGGCAGCCCCTCGCTGGCGCCATGCGACAACAATAGCCATGGCACGCACACCATGGGCACCATGGTCGGAGATGATGGCGATCCGGGTACAAATCAAATTGGCGTAGCGCCACACGCTCGCTGGATCGCTGCCAAAGGCTGTGAGACCAACTCCTGCTCCGATTTTGCCCTGCTAGCCTCTGCACAATGGATACTAGCCCCGACCGACTTAAACGGTCAGAACCCGCGGCCCGACTTGCGCCCGAATATCGTCAACAACTCCTGGGGTGGTGGAGGCGGCGACCCATGGTATCAGGGCATGGTCCAGGCCTGGGTAGCCTCAGGCATCTTCCCGGCCTTCTCGAATGGGAACGCTGGGCCGAGCTGCAACACATCCGGCTCGCCAGGGGACTATCCGGAAAGCTACGCAGCCGGCGCCTTCGACATCAATAATGTCATTGCCGGGTTCTCGAGTCGCGGCCCGTCCGCTTTTGGCGGGATTATCAAGCCCAACATTGCCGCGCCCGGTGTCAGCGTGCGCAGCAGCGTGCCCGGCAATGGTTATGCCGCTTTCAGTGGCACCTCAATGGCCTCGCCTCACGTTGCCGGCACTGTAGCGCTGATTTGGTCAGCCGCGCCGACGGTTATCGGTGATGTTGCCGCCACGATGGGCTTTCTGGACCAAACCGCAATCGATACAGCTGACGCGCAATGCGGTGGCACTCCTGCCGACAACAATGTCTGGGGTGAAGGCCGCTTGGACGCCTTCGCCGCGGTCAGCGCCGCTCCAATCGGCGCGACTGGGACGCTCGAGGGCACTGTCACCGATGACGGCAATGGCAACCCGATCGCTGGAGCCACGATTGAGGCGGTTGGTCCCTTCAACCGCACCACGACGACGGATGCGAATGGCTTTTACAGTCTCTTGCTACCTGTCGGCGACTATGATGTTACTGCGAGCGCCTTCGGCTATACCAGCCAGACATCTCCTGTGGCCATCACGGATGGAGGAACTACAACCCAGGACTTTGCTTTGGTGGCTTCTCCATCTCATACCGTCTCTGGCACTGTACTCGATAACTTCCTGCAGCCGATCGCCAATGCTACGGTCAACATCCTGAACACACCTATCTCGTCAGCGACCACCGACGCAAACGGCTTCTATAGCTTTGCCAGTGTTCCGGAGGGCACCTACGATGTGCAGGCCTCAGCCGGGCGCTGCAGTGACCAGCAAACGCAAACGCTGGTCGTGAACGGGGATGAAACCCTCAACTTTACGCTGCCCCTGCGCACGGACGCCTTTGGCTATTTCTGCCAGGTCACCACGCCCAGTTTCATCGATGCGAATACAGCCCTGCCATTGAGCGGCGATGATGCTTCAACCCAGGTGAGCCTGCCGTTCCCCTTCACCTTCTATGGCCAGACGTACAACAGCGCTCACGTTGCTACGAACGGCTTCCTCAACTTCCTGGCGCCGAATGCCACCTTCAGCAACAGCGGCATTCCAAGCACCTTTACTCCGAACGGAGCCATCTACCCCTTCTGGGATGACCTGTTCGTTGATGGTTCGGCCAGCGTGCGCACCGAGCTTTTGGGTGCCGCGCCGAACCGCCAGTTTGTGATCGAATGGCTCAACGTGCACTTCTTCGGCGACAACACACGGCGGGTGGACGTTGAAGTGGTCTTGTACGAGAACGGGCAAATCCTGACCCAATACCGCAACATCGCTGCTGACGGCCGCGAGCAGGGCAACTCCGCCACCCTGGGTATTGAAAACGAAAGCGGCACGGTCGCCTTCGACTACTCCTTCAATGAAGCGGTGATCGACTCGCCGGATTTCGCCGTGCTCTACCGCCTGCCGCCTTCCGGCTTCGTCCAGGGCACCATCACCGACTACAACGATGGGCTGCCACTTGCCGGAGCGACAGTCAAAGCGTTGCAAGGCGGCTCGCCAGTGCGCCAAACGACCACTGACGCTGACGGTTTCTACCGCATGCAGCTTCCACTCGGAAGCTATGACATAGAGGCCAGCGCAACCAATTACACAACTGCCTCGGCCCCAGCGGTACTCGATCTAGAAGATGAGGTGATCAACCAGGACTTCGCCCTGATGACTCCTAAAGGCGAGGTGACACCCACATCCCTGGAGTTCATTGTCCTCGCCGGACAGACCCGTACCAAGAATCTGACTCTCAGCAATATGGGCAGCGCTTCCATGACCTGGGAGATCCGCGAGACCGGCGGCGGACAGGTGACCACCAGTTCCACTTTCGGTCTGCCCAAGAATCCAGGCTATGATCCCAGTGGCAAAACCACTCAGGGCCTTTACCAGGTTGACACGCCTCCTGGCTGGACACCCACCGCTCCCGGTGACGTGATCCGCTCCTGGACACCTGCCGGTTTCACCCTGGCATGGGGTGTCAGCTTCGACAGCCACGTCTGGTTGTCGGATCCCCTGGCTGGAGGCGACCTGTGCGGCTTCCTATCATCCTGTCACAACGCCGAGTTTGACGTTTTCGGTGCCGCCACCGGTCGTGACTGGCCCGCGGACTGGGCAGGCGACTGGAATGGCGATATTGCCTACGATGCCGGACGAGGCCTGCATTGCCAGGTGAACGTTGGCGGCGATAACGGCATCTACTGTTGGGATCCGGACACTGGCAGCGTGGTCGACTCGATCACCAGCGGACCCTGGACGGGTATCTCGCAGCGCGGCCTGGCCTACCGACCGGACGACGACACGTTCTATGTCGGTGGATGGAATGAGGGCATTCTCTATCACATCCAGGGCCTTTCCGGTCCAAACCCAGGCGAGGTGATCAGCCAGTGCAGCCCGCCCGATGGCAACATCTCCGGTCTGGCCTGGAACCCCGCCTTCGGAATTGTCTGGGCGGCCACCAACAGTCCAAGCGACACCATCTACGAGCTCAATCCCGACACCTGCAGCGTGTTGAATACGCTACCGCATCCCAACCCGGGCTTCAACGGTGCCGGGCTGGAGATGGACGAGGCCGGCAACTTGTGGATGATCAGCCAGGGCCAAAACACAGCCTACCTGATCGAGAGCGGCGTGCCGTCCTTCGTGGATGTGCCCTGGCTCTCCGAGTCGCCAACTTCCGGCGTCTTGAATGCAGGAGCCTCGCAGCAGATCGCGGTGACGGTGAACGCCACCGGGCTCCAGCCGGGTGTGTATAACGCCACGCTCTTCATCAACACCAACAGTGGCCGCGAGCCGGTCCTGTCTGTGCCAGTCAACCTGATCGTCCCTGCTTACCAGCAGGGCGTGAATGCAGGTGGCGGTGTCTATACTGACCTCGCCGGAGAC
Organism: Anaerolineales bacterium; assembly: GCA_045402985.1. Lineage (GTDB taxonomy): Bacteria > Chloroflexota > Anaerolineae > Anaerolineales > Villigracilaceae > Defluviilinea. The sequence goes on along the minus strand of JAXIPJ010000352.1, from coordinate 12,864 downwards.
TCATGGGCAGCAGACAAAGCCTATGCCGCTGGAAGCTGGGGCTATGTGGGTCAATCATCGACACAGAGTACAAACAGAGCCATCGCTAACACACTCGATGATCCACTTTACAAGAACCTTCGGCAGAGGATGCAGGAATATCGCTTTGATGGCTTGCCGAATGGTGTCTACGAGGTGGATCTGCGCTTTGCGGAGATCGCGAGAACACTTCCCGGCAGACATCTCTTCGATGTCATCATTGAAGGCGCCACGGTGTTACCCGCCCACGACATTGCAGCAGAAGTCGGAAGCTTCACGGCTGATGATCACGTCTTCTTTGTGGTTGTCACCGACGGACAGCTTAATATCCGCTTCATCGCACGGACAGGCTTCGGCCAACCGATCATCAATGCATTGCGAGCAACTCACCGGCCAGATCGCTAGCGGCAGGCTGAGTTGAATTAAATCAATCATGTAGGGAACGGCAGACGTCGTTCCCTACATGATTATTGTCCCTTCGCCTAGACGATGTTTCGATCGATCCTTCTCCCCAAACTAATTCTACAGGTTTGAAACCAAAACGTGGCTAAAAGCGCCCTGCCAATAGATTGGCGGTCTGCCAGTTGATGAGGCAATATTCCGCCTCACTCTCGCGTATTCGATTCAGCCTGTGCAAAATTCATATTCCAACCAATCGTCAACTTTCGAATTTGGGCGAGGCACAGGGAGGTCATAACTCTCCTTGCGAAGCACCCTGCCGAAGGCCCCGAATGTGCGTAAGAGCTTAAACGCCCCTCCCTCCCACTACGCTGCGCTACGGGGACTGCGTGCGGTCGCAACACAGACTGCGAAGAGCGCAATTCCTCTTGCGTCTCGGATTGCAATATCATCCCCGTAGGGGACTACCTCAGCCCTGGAGAGCACAGGATCTTCGACGACGCGAGCCGCGCTTGTCGAAGATCCCGAAAGGGGGACACTATCAAGATGCCATGATGCGCTGTTGTTTGCTTGCGTCCATTATTGCCACTCCTGAGGACTATCTAACTCCCTGAAGTGCTAGATCATCCAGATCATAATATGCGATTTTATCATCCCTGCCAAAAATGGGAACTGCCTCCTCGCAACAATCCTATTATTAACGTTCCTCGTGGAAGAAATCCGTTTGAACGTCCTCACCGTATATTTTGGTAAGGGCAGGTGTCCAGGACTGGATCACATCACCGGGAGCGGTGGGTGTCCAGCCAGGAGGCTTGTCAACCTGGTAAAGGCCCCTGAGTGGTTCTGCCATTGGGATCATAGCCTGGATTCTTGAGCAGACCGAAAGTGGAACTGGTGGTCACCTGCCCTTACTCATGCTTTAGCTTTGGAATGGAGCAATTCCAGACCGGACAGGTTTTATCTGGGGGCCAGTCTGAAAAGGTGTTGTGAGCGTGTACCTGTTAAGGTAAACCATTCAGTCTGGTCACAACGCTCCTGGCGCAGCACCCTGCCGAAGCTTGTAATGTGGCGTCTTGTGTAAATAATTGGTAAACATAAACAGCACCGCTTGCGACCAGACACGCTGCTACATATCCGCCGATCACTATACACAATTTGGTAAGTTTGTTAATCTTTCAACCTCCATCCATTTCAATGCCCTCACCATCATATCCATTGATTTTCATAATCCTTCTAGGACACGTCCACCAAAAGCCCAATACCGAACTGCCCCACAGACTGCATAAACACGTTGTATTCGTATACTTCCTCACGGTTGCGGAAGGGATTGTAGATACGTACCCAGCCACTGTTGCCAACCGGAATCACATCCTCCAACACGATCCAATGACGGGTGGTCTTGTCGTTGGATAAAGTCCCGGCTAATTTACCATTAGATTTGAATATGGCGACGCCCCAGAATACCATTTTGCCTTCTCCCAGAAGCTTAAGCAGTCGGCTAGGTGAAACCGGTGTGATGCTGGGGGTATAGCGGAACTCCTCAAATTTGAGTTGATGTGACGAAAGCATGTTTTTGACATCCCCCAGTCCGGTACCTATATCATCGCGCAGGATCTTTTCGACCTTGGTATCTGCCGCCTTCCACTTGTTGAGAAACGGGATCACATCCACACCTGCCAGCGCCGCTGCGCAAAACTCACCGCATAGGTTATGGTGAATCTTGCTTCTCCCCAAAACCTTGATGATATCAATGTACTGAAGCCCTGATCTATTTGCCTTAAGGGCATCATCAATTTCGGTATCCGCGGGGTGACGAAGGAGAGGCTTCGTCAGATCGAACTGAGAATCTTTGTTGGCATCAATGGCTGTATCGTTCGCTTCGGTTGGATAAACGTAGGGCTCAATTAGTACACCCTTGAACCAACCCTTGAGCATCTTGCCAGACTTATACAAGCTGACCTCATACCAAATCTTATACTTTGTCTCCTGGTCGTTTCGTTTGACCTTTCCTGTCCAACCCATAATATCGTTTACATTCACCCAGCCAACACCGTTCTTTTCCGCGGCGTCCGGGTAGATCTGTTCAGCTCGGACAGCCCAAACATCGCGTCCGCCTTGAAGCGTGGCAAGCCATTCCTCCATGAGAGCCTCGTCTTCCCTGCTTGCCAGCCAGGCATCCCATTCCTCTTGATGATTTTGAAACAATCCAAGAATTGCATCCTTGATGGTCTGTTGTCCTCCAACACCGATTTTTCCCCATCTGAATTCCGGGATCCAGGAGGGCTTGTCTAAGGCAGCATTCTTCTTCCATGCCAGCGCCTCATTAGCCTTGGCTGAGTAAAGCATGGATGAAAGGACGGAGTCCTGCACTGGGGGAAAGGTAAACGCCTCACGCTGTGCCCAACCTGGGATGGCGTGGGAATTATGGGATGCCTCAACATGAAGCCACATTCCCTCGTCTTTGATAATCTCAACTTGCGTGCCAGCTTGCAATGTTTCGGTGTTCTGTGCATTTGGCATAGGCTTTTCCCTTAGTTGCGTGGTCGCTCGTACTCTGGCTGTAGACATGTTGCCTCCTTAAAAATTGGGTACAGAATATGATCGTTTCCAGCGTAAATCAATTACCCGGTCCGTTGATTTATTAACCCTTCCACATCTATTGCGTTGTTCTTTGGCGGGAAATTACTTTACTTCTCTTTGGCTTTCAGGAAGCCGCGCAAGTAATTTTCGTGAGGAGTATATTTGCCAGCCATCACAATTCACCTTTTACCCACTGGGCGTGGAGGCAATGTTTCCATCCGTTGATTGTCCGTTAAAGTCCGTTTCGAGCTGCTTTACCAATCCCGCCGCAGCCTGATTGTACGCTCCGACGACGATATTTTTTAACTCTTCTGTGATTGGATCGTCTGGCTTGCGAACGTGAAAGATAATTTTTGTGCCGTTCGGCGCTGCGCGAAGCCATCTGGTTTGAACAAGTTTGATTCCAATGCTAATGGTTTGTTCGAGCGAAACGTATTCAAAGGGTTTCCAATCCAATATCTTGTTGAAAAAATGAACTTCGCCGTGCGCGCAATGATAGGTGGTATCGGTTTGAAAGCGTCCGCCTAGAGAATCTGTCCTTTCAACCAGGTCATACCCTGCCCATTGTTGTTCGAGTCGAGGCGTAGTCAAATACTCCCACACGATGGAGGGTGCAAGGGGCGCATCCCATTCGAAAGTCAGCCAGGCCTCTTGCGGGGCGACAATGAAGCGTTTCTTATCCTGTTCGCGCTCCCAGACTTTGCGGAGGTCAAGCACCTGCATGTTGACCAGGCCAATATGTGCATAGACTTCAGAATGTGCGACGAGCGGATAGGCAAGTTGTGATAGTTTCGAAGCCTCAGCCGCCGCGTCGCTGAACAACGCGTAGCTCTCGATCCCCGTCTGTTCGATAACATTGTTCTTCAACATGCGGTGTGGGACGATCACATCCGCGCCCAATAGCTCCTCACGGTCTCCAAGTTTTTGAATGACGTATTCCCCGTAGTGAATGACCATCTTCAGATCGAGCTTCGACATGTTCTGGCAGGCGCGGCATGTGCAGGTGGTGTTATAGATCATCTGCCGAAGCGCATCAGCAAAGACGAAATATAGATTTTCCAGTGATTCCAGAATGGTTTGCGGCTCGCAGAAATTGGTTTCAGGAACGTACATGAAAATCGCGTCGCCCCTGAAACCGGAGATCACAAACGGATGTTTGATATGGGCAAGCTGCACATCGAACAAATTCTGAAGCGCGTCCTGGGCATGATCCAATTCGGACCTGGTCAGGAATTCGGTGTAGCCTGAGATGTCGGTCAGGATGAAATAGCCTTTTTTTGCCATAACAGCTCCAAACACAAGATCGGCGTTTCCATTGCCGCTTGTCTCAAAAATAAGTAGACCTTTCGAAGGTTTTCGCAACGAGATACATCACGATGAACTGCTGTTCATGCCTTGCTGCCGTAGGATTCTATATCGAGGGACATGACATCCAAGGAAATTCCACGTTCCGTGCGACTTTGAACCGCCTTGAAGCCTCGTTTTAGATATAAATCTTGACCATGAGTTGTCTCTAAAACAATCTTCTTACAACCTTCAGTGTGGGCAATCTCAATCAGCTTATCAAGTACAAGTAAACTATAGCCTCTCCCCCGATATTTCATTTTGACAGCCATTGCTGTGATACAAAATATTCTACCCTCCGGTTGGTGGCTCACCAAGGGATTCTCGTCCAAGCTTGGCTCGCGCTCCGTCAGCCATTTTTCTGAACAGCCATAGGCTGCAATTTCATTATCTGCTATCAGAATAATAAATCCATCTGGGAATGCCGTCAGCCGGAGTTGAAAAGTTTCTGGCTTTTCAGCCGTTCCGTAAGGAGAGAAAGCTTCACTATCGATTTCTGCAACTGCAGTAATATCTTGATCTCTGGCATTTCTAACAAGTATCCTGGTGTTATCGGACATGGACTAATTCCTCTCGATGTTCTTTTATTTTCACAAATGCCTCTCCAAGGTCGGGCATTTCAGAATTGACTGCCTCTCGTTTCATTCACACTCTCCATTTCCCTTTCCTTCGCGAAGCATTCTGTAAGGGTAAATCCGCATGCCTGCCCCACGCTTTTTGTGGGATTGGATTTGGGGGACTGCACCGCGTACCCGAACGTAGTGAGTGGTCAGGACGGGAAGGGGGAATCGTCACAACTCCTCCCCGCTCGCGGACTGTGGTTTCGATACGCCCTCAAAGAGCATTCGGGACTACTCAACCACCACTCCCGCAGCGCGTTGAACGATCCATGCCTCGAAGTGTCTTCCGTAGCGCAAAAGGATGGTTATCATTGCGGGATTTCGTCTTCGATCAAATGGGACAGCTGAGCAAACTGTTGACCAATCTGAGACCGCATCTGCTTACCGATGAGTGGTTCCAGTAACCGCGCGATACCCTTCATGGTAAGTTGCCCAGTCCAGTGCAGACGTGTTCCAGCACCCTCTGGCTCAAAATTCCATATGCCAAGCCAACCTGGACCTGTTTTACTTCGAACGACAAAACGGCGATTAGGTTCCAATTCTGCGATCTCAGAAAGCACCACCGTCTTCCGACCTCCGAGGTCGCGCAGTTCCCGAAGCTGACTTCCGGTTCGCCAGGGACCTGGCGTAAGCACTTCCATCTTGAGCGAGCTCTTGTCAAACTTTCCTTGATTATCAGCATTCGTTAGCCAGGCGAAGACTTTATCGACTGGGCGATTAACCTTCAAGTCCGCGGAAAATTTCAGCATGGGCAACCTCCTCAGTATTCTGGTTTGTTCCTTCAATAACCTTTAGTGTAACTGATAAAGTACGGAGCTTTTTCTACAACTCTCCCTTAAAGGCCCGATCACTGGAGAGCACAGTGCAGGCCAGCACGGACGGCAGCAGTGTCCGCCCAAACTGCGGGCGCAATTCCTCCTCCGTCGCGGATTGTAACTGCACTGAAAAGCCCAGCGCAAACAGCGCGTTGATCTTCGTCTCACCTAAAGGACATTCATGAGTAAATGAATCTTGCGCCCTTCAAGTTTAGCCAATTATGCAGTATTCTGTAACCAGTGATCAATGCGTTTACTATACTATAAGAGACGTGAAAAAGGAGAACAGCATGACTCGCAAATTCTTCCAGAGCACGGGCAGGTGGGTACTAGGTCTGGCAGTTGCACTGACTGCTTGTGCTCCGATGCAAGCAACGACGCCACCCACCATGCCCACTTCAGTTTCAACCCAGGAAACGATTTCACCCACGTTCACCCCTGCCATTCCAGCTACATCCACGCCTTCCCCCGCATTGCCAGCTCAACAAGCTCCAATGGCAATCATGGCGAATCAGGGCTGGCAGTCTGCCTACTACTTTGTTCATCCGGGTGATCAACTTGACATCACGGCGAGCGGTGCCTGGAGTCATGACCCGGCTGACCCGCAATTTTCAAATCTTTATGGTCCGCCCGGCGTGGATTTGTTCGATGCCAGGGCGTTGCTTGTCTCCGCTCCCATTGGCAGCCTGGTTGGGCGTATCGGAGACAACCTGCCCTTTTTGATCGGTGAACATCTCACGCTGACATCTGAACAAAGAGGCAAATTGTGGGTGAGTATGAACGACATCCCGGATCAGTTTTCTGATAATACAGGTTCCGTCGGCGTAGTGGTCAGCTTGACTCTCAAGACGGTCGGCCCGGGGATCCGTCTGACGAGTTCCCGGGATGGCTATACTCTGGTCCATCCCGATGAATACTTTGTGGTTATCACACCCAAAGGGATCTGTCTTACACAGAACGTCCGCCCGGACGCGGTGCTGTGTGAGCTGCCGACTAGCGCCGCCCTGGAAGTCAGTGATGCCAATGGCCGGACAGCAGACCAGCTTGCAAATGAAATCATAAATGAAAATGACCCCAATTTTCGATTTGATCGCTATGAAATACTGGTGGACGGCGAGCCAGCGATGTGGATTTCGAGAGAGGGCAGTGATGAAATATTGAACATGGTGAGCATCGTGCACGGAGACCGTGTTTACATATGGAGGTTTCTTTTTAAGGAGATGCACCCGGGATTGGGGCAGGAAGACCAGATTATGACAGAATTAGATCAGGTGCAAAAGTTTTATGATACAGTGATCAACTCGTTTCAATTCCTGGATTGAGCGGCGGCGGGACACAGGCAGGGCAGGCAGCGCGTTCACCATCATTGAAAGTCGTGTTTTCATAAATACATCACATGTCTTCTCTTGAGATTGTATTATAATTTTTCCATTGAGTTTCAAATTACTTATGTCGTGGGAATCTCAATGTTCAGGCGTTCTATAAACGATTGTACTTATGAAAATGTCATCATCCATTCCGAACCAGTCAAATTTCATGAAAAACACTCAAATGGTGCTAGCGATTGTTTTGCTATTATTTATTATTGGAATTTTTATCTCTAAAGGCATTGCCTGCATAATATTAGAGGGCGCCAAATTTCGCGCTTATGAAGGACAACGGGTCGGAGTAGTATTACCGGACCCCGGAGAGGAAACAGCGCAAACACCACCTTCTTCTGAAGGTGTGATATCGTATCCAACAATATCCTTTAGAAATGGATCATTCCTCTGGGTATATGGTGATACGTTCATGTCTGGCTCTTACGAATGCAATTCAGGCAAGCTAACTGCTCATTCATCCACTGATATGCCAATCAAAGCCCAGCCTATTCCCCTCACCGGTATATTGATTTGGAATGGAGAGAGGTACCAAAACATTTCACAAATTTTTGGAGCCTTGCTAATACTTGTTATTGGAATACTCATCATGGCGCTTATTCGTGCGCGCTTGTTATAGGGAAATTGGTCATGAGAAATCATTTCGCCTAACCGCATGGACACATCAACGCCCGAAGGGACAACTCCTCCCCCGTAGCGGACTGTGGTTTCGATACGGGCAAGAAATGCGCTTGCCCTACTGATCCACCGCTCCCGCAGCGCGTTGACCTTTGCCATTTCTGTGGTCTTTCTTCATAAAACGCTACTCAAGTTTCAAATCCTCACCAAGCAAATAGTGACTGAACCAGTTCAGGTTCTGATACATCACCGCATGATTCTCCCGTGGTTTTGTGATGGGATGGCCCATGCCGGGATAGATAAAAAGTTCCACGTGCACGCCCATTTCTTTCAGGCCTCGGTAAAGCTCGGTCGCATTCGAAAGCGGCACACGCTGATCATCGGAGCCGTGTTGAATGAGCATGGGCGTCTTTGCATTGGATAGATTGCTGATTGGCGCGGTCTTTTCATAAAGCGCACGGTCTTGAAAAGGCGAACCGGAGAGATAATCTCGCGTGAAATCGGGGATGTCGTTGCTAATGTGATAGGTGTACCAATCCGAAACCCCCGCTCCGACCGAAACCGCCTTGAACTTTTCAGAGTGCAAACCTACGAAAGCGGAAATGTATCCGCCTTGCGACCAACCCATGCAACCTATCTTTTGCGGATCAACCCACCCTAATTTGACCAGGTGGTCAACGGCACTTTCGATATCCCAAAGGTCTCCAACGCCCAGATTATTGACATTGAGTTCTTCAAAAGCCTGACCGCGCCCAGCCGAGCCACGATAGTTCGGTTTCAGCACCAATATATCTTTGAGATTGAATTGAAGGCTTGGGTAATAGCGCAAATCTTCACCGGCCAGGAGATAATCTGATGAGAACCAGGTCGGTCCGCCATGTACCACAAATACAAGTGGATACTTTTTGGCAGGATCAAAATTGGATGGCTTCCTCAGGATACCTTCGATTTCTACTCCATCCCTGCTTTGCCACGTGATCGTTTCAACCTTGCCCAGATCCCAACCTTCGAATTGCCTGCCAAAATCCGTCAGTCTCTTGACTTTCCATTTCTTATTCTTTTTCGTGGGTGTTGCAAGATAGACTTCCACAAAACTCTTTGCATTTGTGCCTGATAATGCTACGTGACCAGACTTCGAAACATGGAAATCACCAAACTCGAACACGCCTAGATCAAGTGGCGTTGTTTTGCCATGCCCGTCCAAATGAGCAATACAAACGCGCGTCCTGTCGATGAAGTCACCAAATATCCCGGCCTCGGTCCAGTGCGTGGTCATCACTTCCCGATCGAATCTGGCCGTGATATTGGTCATGCGGCTCAGGCATCTCGCTGTATCCTTTGCCCGTTCGACAGCCTTTGCACCGGCCACCCACAAATCCTCGCGGGTGTAAAACATCTGGTCACGTTCTTTGTAGCTGATCAGCAAATCAGCTCCATCCGGAGACACTGCCAGGACCCGCGCTCCTTTGGGTAGTTTCAACTCAGTTAATTTACCGAGATACGACACATCTTCCTTTTTGTCTTTCTCTTCCGGCGTAGGAGGCGAATCTTTCTTCTCCGCCTGTTTGGCTCGTTCCACTTCGAGATATTTGGCAAGTGCAGATTTGGCCTCCAGCCTGATCTGGAGCACGCGTGTCTCGCGCGCGTACACCATGTCATCACGCTGCCAGCAGTTAAGGTACAAAGCGTCGCCAGTTGGCGAAACGATGATTTCCTTGATCGCAATCGGTTCGGTGAACAACTTGCTCAATTCAACGACAGGTGCTACCAGTTTCTTTGCTTCATCCTCCGTTGCATCACGCCATTGCCTCTGGTATTCCAGCAATTCCCGTATACCAATAAAGTAAATAGCCGAAGCGCTTTCCTCATGTTCAAAATGGGTATATTTTCCATATTGATCGGTGCGTGTTTTTTTCTCTTCTTTCTCAGGATGGCGAGCCATAAAGACAATTCCACCTGCAAAGGGATGGAACCATTCGACACCGGTTTTGTGATTGGTGATCTGCCAACCTTCGCCAACTGCGCCTTCAAAAAACCAGATCTGCGCCTCCTCGTCATATGCCCTAAGCAATGCCAGGGTCTCGTCATCGATCCATTCCATTTGTTTGACATCGCCATAACGAGTTAATTGACGCGTGGCGCCAGTCACATCATCGTAGATGTGGCAATGACTTTCATAACGGTTGTCTTTCCAGTTGGTTGTCGGCACCGTGTAGGCGACCCTGGTTCCATCTGATGAAACACGAATTTTCGTTGGAAATTCCAGGGCCAGCATATCCCTAAGCGTGGCTTGATACCGGTTGGTTTTTTTCGCCATAATATCTCCTTATCAGTTTAATGAGAACACCCGCCCTGTTGTACTTGGACGGGGTGCCTTTTCGTAGCGGACTGTAACTCCCGTAGCCCTGGAGAGCACAGGATCTTCGACGACGCCAGCCATTCCACTACGCATCACTCGATTTCTGTGATTCAGAAACGCTATCCACTTTCGCCCAAAACTTCTTCCAACCATCAATCCATTCCTCATCTGTCATGGTATCTTCTGCATTCGGGTTGAGACGGTGGGTTATATCTTGTATCCAATCTTTGTACGCTTGTAGGGACTTATCTCTTGGTCGTGAGTAGAATTTTTCTGGCATCTTGACTCCTTTCTACAATTCACCTTTGGACGCCCTATCACTGGAAAGCACAATGCAGGCCAGCACGGACGGCAGCAACGCGGATTGCGAAGCATCCCCGTAGAGAAGCGCAGGGGACGATGTCAACGCCCGAAGGGAACCCAAAGAGCGGGCGCAACTCCTCCCCGCTCGCGGACTGTGGTTTCGATACGCCCTCAAAGGGCATTCGGGGCTACTCAACCACCGCTCCCGCAGCGCGTTGACCTTCGCTGCTCAACTTGCTTTCAAGCACATCACTAATTTGCCAGAGAAAATAATCCTTTGATAATTTCAACAACTGGACCGCTTGTGCCAATTAAACTCAACAAAGGAATTGCCTGGACGCTGGCAAATTGCCAGATGGTTTTCCAATTGAACGGCCAGGTAGGTATCTGACTATTTTCGTCGTAAACCTTTTTCATAAATCCAATAGTACGAAGCTTTTCTTCGCCTTGTTGCGGCTCGATTTCGTCAGCCTCTGAACGCAACTCGTGGGATAATGTTTCGATTTTCAGGCTGAGACTGTCCAACTCCGCACGAATTTTTTGTGCATATTCCTCCATGCGGAGGTGAATTTTATACAGAGGTTGGATGAAGGCAAAAATTGACAAAACACCAAGAACAACAAGCAGTTGGCGGAACAAACTGCCCCAAAGTGTTATGTAACCTTCAAGGGAGGGATCATTAAAAAAGGTTGTGACAAATCCCCATATTGCCAGGAAGATAGCAGGGATGAGGAGGATAATGGCGATATTGAATGCCAGATCGCCCAGAGGTTTAAGACCACCCGATTGATCGTGATGGTTGATTTGAATCTTGAGAGGGAATTTCTCTCCCAGCACACCAATAAAGTATGCAATGGTGCCGACCCGCCAGGCAAGCACACCTACGATAAAGCCCAATATCGGTGCAATAATGGCTGCCTGCCCTCCAAAATAGTAGATCATCATCCCCTGAAAATCGAATGGCAAGCGCATTGCGATCATCCAGTATCGAAATGGATAGGTAGCAAAGAGGGAGCCGGCGGCAAATAGAAGTGCAAGTCCAACTTCATATCTTGCGTTGAGTGTGGCTTCAAACTTGTTGATATATTCCAGGAATCTGTGGGTGCTATCATCATTGGATGACACATCGATGAGACCGCGCCTCCAGATGGTCTCAAGCACTTTAGGAAGCCGATTGAAAAGGATATGGATCGCCAGAAGGATCAGCGCAACCGTCAGGATGCCGGTCATCCGAAATGTATCCCGCGAAAAAGTGCCCACACCAAGCAGCCAGTCGACGAACACCAATAAGACAAGCAATGCTGGGATCCATCCAAAGATTGTTCTAACCCTTGAGGTCCTGAGAATACGGAATTCGTTCAGACGGTTGACTACCTGATGAATGTCTGGAGTTGGTATTTCTTCTTTGGGCAGAGAGGACATTTTTTTACTCATAATTACCTTCATTGTCAAAAGGGTTTCGAAGAGGCTTTTTCCAGTCAGTCTGGTCGCACAAAGCTGAACACTATCAAGTTTATCATTTGGTGCTTTGCTCGCGGACTGCAACCGCCCTGAAGAACACCCCGGCAAAGAGCGCCGGGACAGATGCAGGTGAGGTAGCGCGTTGACCTTCGCCTGCTGCGAAGCGTCCCCGATAGGGGGCAAGCCATCCAGATATGCGACGATGCGAACTGCTGAGAGGAGAGTCAAATAATTGAAGCCGCGAAATTAGCTATCCTTCGAGAGATAATTTCCAAACGGCATCGTCCCAATCGCTAGCGGGATTAATCAGCGAGACAAAATCATCTTCAAAATCTTTGCCCACATTTTCAAAGGCTTCGTGACTATCAAATTCCATCAGCCACAATACTTCTTTGTCATCACCATCACGTTGATAGACTTTGTACCAATGACAGCCACCCTTAATCATCACATCGCCATATTTTGCTACGGCTTGTTTCGTTCCTTCAAAATCATGGACTTTGACACGCATGGTCGCTAATACAGACATAAGAGCCTCCTTGGGGTGTGACTCTATTTTACGCAGAAAGCGCAAAATTATCGCCGATTAAAAGACCAAATTTTATCAAACCGTTCATCTTTGACATCATAGCTCACCTTTGAACGCTTTATCAAGTATTGACGGCATCAACACGGATTGCGTAGCATCCCCGAAGTGAAACGGAGGGGACAACTCCTCCCCACTCGCGGACTGTGGTTTCGATACGTCCTCAAAGGGCATTCGGGGCTACTCAACCACCGCTCGCGTAGCGCGTTGCCCTTCGCAATGCTTTCGGTCATGCTAGCCTGCAACGTAAGAATCCCAAAACAAGCCAATTCGCATGACATCATTGATGTGTTCGGCAGTATGTTGATATGTTTTGCTTACCACCCATAATAGGGTTACAGGTCCCCATACAGCTTCACAAGCTGTATTCCATGCCGTGTCA
>JAXIPJ010000013.1:0-14342 GCA_045402985.1 Anaerolineales bacterium | reverse complement strand
CAGGGAAATCGCCGCCATGGGGACAGGTGCGGAAGCGTTTGTAGTTCAGGCTGATCTCTCAAAACTGGAAGATATACAATCCCTCATCACAAAGACACTGGAGAAATATGGCCGCATTGATGTGCTGGTCAACAACGCAGGCTTTGGTAGGCTGGACTGGCTCGAGAATCTGGACCCTGTCAAAGATATTCAATCGCAATTTGACGTCAACGTACTGGGCGTGATACAGACAACGCGCCAGGCGTTGCCTATTATGATCAAACAGCGCTCAGGGCATATCATCAATATGTGCTCGATGGCGGGACTGGTAGCAACGCCAACGTACACGATCTACGCTGCCTGCAAACATGCTGTACATGGATTCTCCGAGGCGTTGCGACGCGAGGTCAAGCCGTGGAATATTGACGTCTCGATGATCTACCCGGGTGGCGTGACGACAGAATTTGGTGCGCACGCGGGCATCAAACGTAAAACGAACGCCACAACACCGAGATTCATGCTGCTCACCGCTGAGCAGGTGGGTCAAACAGTTGTGAAGCTGGTGAGCAGTCCGCGTGCCATGCTGATCATTCCGTGGTTGTGGTCGTTTACCGTGTGGATGAATAGAAACCTCAACGGGCTGGTGGATTACACTACTATTAACCGCTTCACCATCCCTGAGCGGGAAGATGAGTTGAAGACAAGGTAGTAAACAGGGCTGTTCAAGTGAACAGCCCTGCTACTTAAATAGTCATCTTTTACTGATGAATTGCTTATTTTGGCTTATGTCCGTGCAGAAATTTAGTTGTGTTAGAAGAGAAATAGTAAACTAATCAAGATAGCAATAAATCCTGTAAAAAACATCACATTCTCAAAGCCATAATAAGGCGCTGAATGTTTGATAAAGAACAAAAATTGAGCTCTAATTTTTTGTGCCGACGGTCCATCAAAATGATTCGAACTCCAGGCTTCAGGTTTCTCTGGATCGTGCGGGTTGGGATTGCCAAGATATGCACCAATGACTGATAATAATATCCCTAATGCAAATAGAACGATACCAAAATAAAGATTTGAAAGCCAGGCAATCACGCCGGCGACGATAAGTAACGCAATTTCTATTGTAATTATTTTTCCCACAAAGTTTTTTAGCTGAGGAGAAATACCTTGATTTTCCATGTTCCATCCTTCCGGATATTGTATTTTCATGAAGGAATTTATTTCCGGCTTTATCATAAGCATAACAGGATTTGGATTCAAATAATAGTCGGTTACATTACAAAAACTTACGGAATAGTGATTATGGAAGAAGTTTGCTCTGCGGTATCATTGGAATGATAGGAGATCACTAATGAAACGAATCGGAATTCTAACAGGCGGCGGAGATGCGCCTGGGTTAAATGCAGTTATTCGTGCGGCGGTTAAGACCGCGATTTATGAATATGGATGCGAAGTCTTTGGCATTCGCAATGGCTATGATGGATGCATTGACGAAAACGGGATCATCCCGCTCGGCATTGACCAGGTACGCGGGATACTGGTGCGCGGCGGCACGATCCTGGGCGCTGCGAATCGCGGCAACCCATACGCGCGCAAAATCATTCGGGATGGCAAAGAGGTCACTATAGATGTCTCGGATGAAATCGTCAAAGGAATCAAACGCTTGGAACTGGATGCCCTGCTTGTATTAGGCGGCGATGGCACCTTGCGTAGTGCGCATGAGTTATTCCTGAAAGGCGCGCCAGTCATTGGCATTCCCAAGACAATTGATAATGATATTGGCGGCACGGAAGTCACCTTTGGGTTTGATACTGCTGTCACTACGGCAACCGAAGCAATTGATAAATTGAGCACCACTGCCGAAGCACATCATCGTGTGATGGTGCTCGAACTGATGGGACGCAATGCCGGGTTCATCGCTTTGCACGCGGGTGTGGCAGGCGGTGCCGATGTGATCCTGATTCCTGAGATCCCATTCAAGTTTGAGTCGGTCGTGGCAAAAGTACGCGAGCGTGTGGAACGTGGATATCTTTTCAGCATCCTTGTTGTCTCAGAAGGAGCTACAGCGCTTGGTGGGAGTCAGTTATTCTCGCGCGGAGGTGATGAAATTTACACCCCGCGTCTCGGTGGGATCGGTCAGGCAGTTGGGGAATATGTAGAACGGCAGGGATACGAAACACGCGTGACGGTGCTGGGTCACCTCCAGCGCGGGGGGACGCCAACTCCCTTTGACCGCTGGCTGGCAACCCGTTATGGCGCGGCAGCCGTCCGTTTGGCAGCGCGAGGCGGGTTTGATCGCATGGTCTCATTACACGCGGGGAAGATCATTGATGTCCCTCTTGAAGAAGCAATTGCAATCCCCAAACGCGTGGATGTAAACGACGATGCTGTCATCACTGCCCGCGGTATGGGCATTTCCTTCGGGGATGAATGATTTTCCTCGCCTATATGGAAGAGGCGATAGGGTTAAATAACCAGGGTGCCGCCCAATTGGACGGCACCCGTGGCGCGCTGTGGCTTCCTTCTTAATTGAGGAGGGATGCCACAGCGCTGGGTTTGTTACTACTATCCATGTTAGACATCACCTCCTCCTTTCTATAGGATGGCGGCTCAATTGTTTGCTCCCCTGAATAATAATGGAAGTATGGCACATTTCAATTTGAATGTCAATAGGCGAAAATGGATTCTTATTGATTTGTAATCCTGCTCCCGGATTGGGCCGCACCTTCCCAGCTTGTGATTTTCTGATACCTTTTGAGAGTCTCTTACAGGCTTGCTGCTGTATGCTTGTCGAAATCTTATGCAGCCTCATGGAGTGTCTATGAAAACTAATCCCACCCGTTTTTGGGCCATCGTTATTCTGCTTGGCTGGGCCTCGGACTTTCTCTTTTGGAAGAAGCCCATCGGCCTCAACTTTTCCATCTATCTGACCCTTTGTCTCGCTACCGGCATCTTCCTACTTAATGCGGATGGGCTTCGCCTCGCGCGACGCTCCGGCTGGCTTCTACTTCCGATCGCGTTCCTCGCCGCTGTCACATTTATCCGGCTGGAGTCGCTGACTGTGTTCCTCTCGGTGGCCATGTCCCTCTTTCTGATGGGAGTCTTTGCCCTCACCTATCTGGGTGGACGCTGGCTTCACTACAGCCTGCTCGATTACATCTTTGGTTATCTTCGTTTGTTCGGGGGCATGATCGCCCGTCCGCTGGGATTCGCTGCGGAGATACGGGATCAGCCCGCTGTGGGTGAGAAGCGCAGCGTTAATATGTGGCCGATCCTGCGCGGCATTGTCATCGCATTGCCAGTCATCGCCATTTTTGCTTCCCTGCTTTCGTCAGCCGATCCCATTTTTGCAACGCGGGTGGATGAATTTATCAAACTGTTCAATCTTGAGAATTTGCCGGAATATATTTTCCGTATGATACTCATTCTGCTGGTTGCCTATGTGCTGGCGGGCACAATCCTGCATGCCGCGCAAAGCGCAGATGAAAAAATATCTGAGGATAAACCCATCGTCTCATCCTTTCTTGGCTTCACAGAGTCGACCATTGTACTGGGCAGTGTGATCGTGCTGTTCGTTGCATTTGTGGTCATTCAACTGCAATATTTTTTTGGCGGGCAGGCAAACATTCATATCGAAGGCTATACATTTTCTGAATATGCGCGCAAAGGGTTCGGTGAACTCGTGGCGGTTGCATTCTTTAGTCTGCTGCTGCTGCTCGGGCTGGGAGCCATCACACGGCGCGAATCTGAATCACAGCGCAGGCTATTCTCAGTTTTTGGCGTGAGCCTTGTGGGTTTGGTGCTGGTGATGCTGATCTCTGCGTTTCAACGCCTTGTTTTATATGAACAAGCGTATGGCTTCTCACGCCTGCGCACTTATACGCATGTCTTCATGATCTGGCTGGCAATTTTGCTTGTGTCAGTTGTGTTGTTTGAGATACTGCGCCGCGAGCGTGCGATCGGACTGGCGATGGTTTTGGTTTCACTTGGATTTGTGATCTCGCTCAGCCTGTTGAACGTGGATGCCTTTATCGTGC
This sequence comes from Anaerolineales bacterium, assembly GCA_045402985.1. Classification (GTDB taxonomy): domain Bacteria; phylum Chloroflexota; class Anaerolineae; order Anaerolineales; family Villigracilaceae; genus Defluviilinea. Next base: position 10,329 of record JAXIPJ010000013.1, on the reverse strand, counting down.
AGCAAAACATCCAGCGTGAGATCCGTAGCGCGAGCGATGAGGATTTTTCACAGGGACGCGTTGATCTGGACGCGCAGTATTTTCTGGATCTATCTGAGGATGCGGTTCCTGCCTTGGCTGAGGCGTTCCTGAATAAATCCCTGCCAGAGGCTGTCCATGAAAAGATAGGCGCGGCGCTGGCTTGTAAACATTACGACCGCGGACTTGATCAGCGCGTCTTGCCCTGGCAATCCTTCCACTTCTCACGCTTTTATGCCGACCGTGCTTTCGCGCAAGTAAAGAAACAGTTGGATGGTTATAAAATTACTGACACCGATTGGCCCGTCCTGGTAGAGACACCCAATGGGGAGGAATTATCCTGTTGGCCGAATTATTATGATTAATGCAGAACGCCGAGATTTTTGGAAATCTTGGCGTTCCATCGCTTGTCTCACAATTGACTGGCTAAGTTCAAACTTCTGGTTTTTATTTATGCGGCACTCTGTAACTTTATTCTTTTGGCTTTAATCTTGCGGTGAGATCTCGCAATTGAACAAATGAGATCGGTTTGATCATGACAAAGTCCACCAGATCACCATAGCTGTCGCCCATGCGCGCGTCGGCCGTTGTGATGATGACCATCGTTTTGGAAAGGCGTTCATCTTTTTTGATGATATTTGTCAGCAGGTCCGCACCTGAAACGTGTGGCAGGTGCATATCCAAGAGGATTAAGAAAGGCACTGTGCCGCTCTTCAATCTCTCCTGGGCGACTCTTCCATCTGCAACTTGTTCGACTTCATATCCAATTCCTCGCAAGGCCTCCGCGAAGATGCTTGCAAGGTCTTCATCGTCTTCAATAATTAGAGCAAGTTCACTCATTGCGATCTCCCATTCGTTTGTGTTGCCTCAGCGACAACCAGAGGTAGTATGATGATGAACGCAGTCCCTTCGTCCAGCTTGCTTTGCACTTTGATCTCCCCATTCATCAGGTTGACCAATTGCTTGACAATGGATAGGCCCAACCCAAAGCCTCCATGGATGCGAGTGGCTGTCCCTTCCACCTGGCGGAATGTATCAAAAATATAAGGGATTTCAGACTCGGGGATACCACGTCCTGTGTCGGATACTTCGATACCCCATTTGTATTGGCTGAGATAAAACAACTTCACGTGTACTGAACCGTCACCTGTGAATTTTACCGCGTTGTTCACGAGATTAACCAGGATCTGTTGCAGGCGCGCAGCGTCGCCGTTGAATGCTTCGGGGAAGTTATCGTCAATTTCGCTGGTCAACCTAAGGCCTTTGTCTGATGCGGTCTTATCCATCACGCCATGCAAACTTTCAAGCAGATCTGCGGGTTTAACGGGAGCCATTTGAATGGTAAGTTTGCCAGCTTCCATTTGGGCCTGGTCGAGCAGGTCATTGATAAGACCAAGCAGGCGTTGCGTATTCTTCATGATACGTTCCGCAAGGTTGACCTGTTTTTCGTTCATGGCTCCGTACACTGATTCTTTGAACATTTCCGCATAACCGAGAATGGCACTCAAAGGTGTACGTAACTCGTGGGAGACGATTGCGACGAAGGTGCTCTTGAGTCTTTCAACTTCAGCTTCACGGGTAAAGTCGCGGAATACGGTCACGGTGCCAATATTTTCATTTCTACTATAAACCTGCGCCGCGCTAACAGATATCGTCTTTCCCTCCCATTCGACACGAAAACCGACGGGTTGAGTATCGTGTTCCATCATGGCGTAGAGCAGGCCGCGGCTTTTATGAGCAAGCTTGGGATGCTCAATAAGTTCTGTGAAGTTTTTATCGATGATCAGTTCAATCGGAATGTCCAACATACTTCTTACCGCGGGATTTGCCAGTGTGGCATTCCAATTTCTGTCAAAAACGATCACCCCATCCGCAATGGAATTCAGGATAGCCCGATTGCGCCCTGCTTCAATGCGTTCACGATCCAGGGATTCTGCCAGGGCTTGGGTACGTTCGGCTACTACTCTATCCAAGTCTGTATTGATGGCGCGTAAGTCTTTAAGTGCAGCTTCCAGGCTTCGGGCTGAGAGCCATGAGACCAGGGCCAGAATGAAGAAGCCGCTGATGACGAAGACATTGATCGAAAAGCCAATGGGTATTCCCAACGCGGTAATGATTGCACTGCTGATTGCCGCAAATAGAAAACTGGCTTGCGGAGCAAGGACTAAACTTGCAATGACAATTGGAATAGTAAAGAGAAATAGTGAACGACCATTCACCACCTCTTCTGTGGAATCGGTAAAGACGAAAATAATCGTTAGCAGAAATAGAAAAAGTAATGCCGCCCATCGCCCAGATAAGCGGCGGTTCACCAGGTAAATGCCGAATATACCCAGGGTGAAAACCGTAATACCTACCAGAAGTACCTGCGTGTCGGACTGACTGGTTTCCGGGTTGATAATGTTAAAGACGATGACGAAAGCCAAACCCATTAAGTCGGCAAGAAGTGCGCCTAACAAAAGGATATTGAGCAACCGGCGGCGGCGCGCATCATCTGGATCAGGGGTGGGTACAGTAAGGATTGTATTTAGATATTTCATAGATTTTTATTCAGCTAAAGCTAACGCGCTGATCACTGCTGATCTTATGACAAGGTGCGGGCTATACAGGCACTTGCCAATCCATAAGGGTGGATAAGGCTGATTCATATGTTCTTTCAGCCAGATTCCTCCATTCTTCAAAGCAGCTTTGGGAATTCTGGAGACTTTCTCATTCCAAACCCACAGGGCCTGGATTGCGTAAGCGGTCTCTTCTGCAGTGGAGATGTATGTGCCCCAGGAGCCGTTTTTGTTTTGCGATTTCAATATCCATTGCACGGATTCTTCCACGAATTCATTTGCTAAACCTGCACAGGCAATGATCGCGTGCGCGGTTGCATAATAGCGCGAAGAGTGCCACTTATCTACCCAGAACGGATTCTGTCCCTTCGTCTTTTGCAGAAAGTGAAGCACTTTCTGCACAGAAGAATTTTTTTGATCCAAACCAGCCTGCCCAAGCGCACCAAGCACATGGATGTTGGCACTGATGGATGGATTCGCCTCCAGATCGAAGCATCTGAAGTGGTCCTTCTCTTCGTATATTAGCACGCTTGCCAGATCTTTTTCGATGCCAAATCGTAACAAAGTGTCATATACCAGCCCGGTGTCATCGCTGTCCTTCACCGAATATCCGGCTGCGAAGCCAACTCCACGTTTTGGCTGCCACGCCTTGGAAAGAAAATCCAGGTGCGGCTTTAGTTTTCCGTTCTTCTTTAAATCAGGAATAAAGCTAAGGTTCCAGAGCGTCCATGCAATCTCGAATATGTCAAAGGGTGATACGTTTGGCATTCCGCCGTCAGGCTTTTTCACACTTTGCAAATATTTCAACGAGGCCTCATCGCCTCTCTTAATGTACGTCGCGAAGTAGGCTGTCGCGGATGGGCTAACTCCCACCGAACCGTTGCTCTCCTGAAGGTTTTTAACATCCAGCATATGTTTCCCATCAGCACCAGCCATCTCGGCGGAAAATGCGATGGTCACATTCCGGCTGATCATATTGTCTTTAAGATAGGTAAGTTTCTTGGCCCGTAGTTTGGATAGACGCCCCAAAATGCGATCGCCCTGATGTTTGATGATGCCCAGTTTTTCGGCCTCCGCGGCCAGAGTGGGAGCGATCATTTCAAAGCCGACGGTTGCTCCGTTGGGGTCAGATTGCAGCCCCTGTGTCGCACTTCCGACGATACGCTCCAGGGCGAGCCTGCCTCTTTGAATCTGTTCTTTGTCATGTTCCCGGCGGCCTCGATATGAAAGGGCTATCATTGCGGCTAATGTGCAAATCACACGGTCGTGATAGTACATCGGCGCTGGTGCACCCCACGAGCCATCAGGTAATTGATTTTCTGCGAGCCATGTCAGCGCGTGACTACTCAGGTCCCAGTCAACCTCGCCGAGGCGGGCTGCCCAGGCAGTATCGTAGGCGGTACTCGCCATATGACCCGGCCCGATTTCATCAATGAGTTTCGCGATCAGGTCTTTCATGTTTGGTTCCCTGTTTCTGGAAACCACAGGTTAAATTTGAGTTTTCCAACCCCGAAAGCGTAGTCCTTATGGGTGCGATAGTAATTCCTTAACCAGTTGAGTTCCTCGGACTCCAGTTTTATGTACTCAGGTTCCGGTGTGCGGCGCACGTAGATATGGTCATAAAGGATGGCGCGTAATTGGCGTTCCGTCATGTAGGGAGATGGGCTCAAAGAAAAGTAGAGATCTTCGGCACCTGTGGATAGTAAAGGCATATCGAATACGCTGAATTTATCGAAGCCGATGAATATGCTCACCGGGGGCACGTCCTCACCGTAATATTTTTGCACAAGTGTTTGTTTATCCGGGATTGCGCCGAGTGCAAGGTAATGCTCCACTGAAAGGCGAGCTACGGTCTCTGTCGCTTCATCGGCAAATACGCCAAAGAATAGGCGAAAGCCTGCGTTTTGCCTGGTAGCCTCTGTGACTTCATACATTGATTTCAAGGCATATTCATAGGGTGTGCCGGTTAGTACATCGCGATAGTCACCATAGAAACGGACTCTCACGTTATATTTCTCAAAGAATTCACGGTAATGCCTGTCGGTGGCTGTGCGCACCAACCCGTCCATGCCGACGCGTTTTGTGTATTCGTCGCCGCGGTGCATGAGTTCGCGCCCGAAGACGGGTGCCAGAATGGTGTCTATACCATGATCAAAAAGCATGGTGCATAATTCAACATGATTCTTGATCGAGGCCTCCATATAAGCTTCAACGAAATCGTCCCCGCTCTTATCGCCATGTTCCAGCATGAACCAGCGCCGCGTCCCATTGACGGGGAATGCGCATACCTTATGTCCTGTGGCGCGGACGAGAGCTGCAACTTCAGCAGTGGGAAGTTGCAGAAAACTCTCAAAGGGAATCATCGGCTTCTCCAAACGCGCGGCAGGAATCGGGGAGTCCGATCCGCATAATCCGCATAGCCCGGCAGGGTCTTTGTGAGCAGGTCCTCCTCCTGTTTTGCGGCGCGCATAAAATCCCATATTGTATAAAGCAAAGCCGCCAATGTTGTCAGCGCGGGATTGATAAGAAATAACCCGGTTGCGATTCCAAAAAAGGAGGTGATTACCGGATGCCGCATGAGTTGATATGGACCCGTATCGATCACTTTATGTTCAGGCTGCACCTCGACCCGCTCAGCATAATAATGTCTCAAATGAGCGCGCGACCAAATGTGAAGACCCAGCGCAGCCAGAATGATGAAAACACCAAGCAGTTGAATGACTAATCCCCAGAGGTGATCCGTGCGAAAACTGAGAATGGGGAGAAGCATGGGTTGAAGAACAAGTACTGCAACCATGGCAAAGATGAAGAATGTGAAATCCCAAGCGCGGCCCGAACCGCTCGCATGTCGCTGACGATCATAGTGACGAATCAAAATGGAATCGATCGTATAGAATATACCGACAGTGAATAGAGTGATGACAGATTGAACGATGCCTGTTAACATATTTGCCCTATGCAGCCATTCTGCTCAGAAAACGAGTCATTCGTTTTACTTACATGTCTCTTGCGCCCTGCAGGGTCATCAGCATATCCATGCTTTCAAGATATTCCCTCCAGCCTGCATATAGGGCAAAATCATCGATGTTGCAGGCCTCGTTTGGATAATGAATCTTTACTCTGAGAAAGTCATAAAGCGCGCGTTGCTCTCTTGTAGCCTGCGGCATCTCCGCCAGGGATTTTTGGTAAGATTGATGTTGTTGGTTTTTCGCGACTCGAAGTAGCATAGCCTCGAGTCTCTTATGGGAATCCTGGCTGGATTTTCCACAGTTTTCGTCCAGGAAGTTGCAGAGGCGTGTGCATTCCTGTAGAGGGTTATTAATCAGCTGGTCATAAGCAACGAAAATTTTACGCGGGTTATTCTGTGTGAAAGAGAGTATCTGAAGCATACAATATTGCCAATATATAAATCCTGCAGAATACGGCAGGTTATCCTGGTCAAGTTCCGCTGCCCTTGCCAATGACAGCGCAATTTCTGCTGGATGTCTGATGGTAACTACATAAATGACGTCTCCCCAAAGGCCACTCCAGAAAGGCAGCGTCAACGGCAGGCGGGCGTCCTTCCAGACCCACCCGGTCGCTCCTTTTTTTTGTGTCAGATCATCCATGTCCTTCAGAAGTTCTTTTGCCTGGCTCTTATATTTCTGATTTGATATTTTTTGATCTAGGGACTCCAGGGTAGGAGGAACTCTGTCATTATCGTCCAAAAGCTGATTGTTTAAATTTTGCAGAGGGATATATTCCATGTAACCGTACCCGCGCGGGTCGCTTGCATCTGAAGTCCACAAATGCTCCTGACTGCCAGCATAAGCTCCCCACAAACGGATCAATTCGGCGGTAAGCGAAGTACCGCTGCGCATGACACCTAAAACGATAATACGTTTTGGTGGCTGGCTCCTTTTTTTGGAGGGATCCTTCCTGTTCATTTTCTTGATAAATTGGAAGACTTAACCTGCGTTCTTGCCCGCGAAGTTTGGCCTGCTATCGTTACCATGGCATGATTTGTATCCTCAAGATGGAATCCCAACCTGCGCTTTACGTCATAGGCGCCACTGCCAAAACGTACAAGCCTTACATTATGCTCAAAGGCTTCCTGAAGCGCGGCATATAACAATAGAAAATACCCGGCAGGGACATCATCCTCAAGACCCAATGCCGCGGCGAGTTGGAATCGGTTATCGCGCAGGACTGCCCCGCAGCCAACCATATTTCCATCTTTTTGTATTTCAAGCCATGTGCCGTCTGCCATGGAAAAGTTTTCAAGCATGCCTCGCATCCATGGGTTGGGCGCAGATCCCTGCCAGATCGAGACGTTCTCAACAAGGGCCAAAGCAGCTTCCACATCCGGCACTGTTTTGTGTTTTAAGAGGATAAGTCCGTTTTCTTCCGCTTCGAGTAGATTCTTCTCGTAGTGCTGGCGGTCTTTCTTATTGCCCGCATTGAGATAGGCCTCGAAACTCTCCCATTCGATGGGCATATAAGTGCCCGGCTCAGAAACAGTAATGGGTTCATAGCCTGCGGGCCATGGATATCGTAATTGTTCAGTCAATAGATAATCGAAAACAAGAAAGGAGCAGCGCTGCCGCTTGAATTCCTGTTGGGCTGCTTTGGCAAGTACGGAAAGTGCTTCATCGCGCAGCGGCTCGCCGGGCAACAACATGGCTGAGGTCTCTGCCAGGGGCGATCGACAGACAAGTAGGGGCCTGCGCTTTAAGACCGAAGCCATAAAACGGCGCGCGACACTTGGCAGTGGTAACGGCTCATTATGGATCCTGAAGAGCGCTGCACTCGCGACAGGGGTATCTCCGTCCCAGGCGAGCAGATAAGTTGGCTGGCATTCAGCCATTGCGCGTTCCCCGAACTGATACCAGCTATGGCTTTGAAAGCCGCGCCCTACCACGACGCGGTTCCAAATTTCGGGGTCAATTTCATTGATACTCTTGAATGTTTGGACTTCTAAATTTGCCATGCCGGCTCCCATATATTTCCATTGTACATGTGTAGGTCGATTTCATGAAATGCTTCTTTTGCGCCTTGCAAAAGTGCAAACTTAATACGTCAGCTTGTATAATAATGCTGGAGAACTGATTATGGAAAATTATACCTTTCGTTTAAAATCTTCGCACGACCTGTTTGACTCAATTGAATCCTTTGTACAGGAAAAACACATTGAGGCAGGCTTTGTGTTAAGCGGAATTGGCAGCCTTGCCCATTTTACAGTGCGGCTCGCAGATCGCGAAATTCCGACCGAGTACGAAGGCCACTTCGAAATTGTTTCATTGGCAGGGCTCGTTTCTGTCCACGGTTCGCATTTGCATATTTCAGTCTCGGACGGTGATGGAAAGACGATTGGTGGTCATTTGGTTTCAGGCTGTAAAATTTATACAACGGCGGAAATTGTACTTGCAAAGTTTACCGATGTGATCTACAAACGGGAATACGCGCAAGATTCAGGTTACGACGAATTGGTCGTTTATGATGTCTAAGCGCGAGTCTCAGGCCTGGCCCGCTTTAGCTCCGTCAAAAATTCATCCTGAATTCTCACAGTCTTTGTAAACCCTAACCGCTTACCCAGGCGCGTGAGTTGCGGGGGCTCAACATAAGTGAGCGCCAAAATTTCATCCTGTCCCAAAACTTCATTTGCTATTCCATCCAGAAGGATCTTTCCCTGCGATAAGGCGATGACACGCGTGAAGTTCTCCGCGCAGAAATCGATGTCGTGTGTAATGGTGATCACCGTCTTGCCGCGCGTGCGCAGCGTCTTAATGACGTTTACAATGCGGGCGATATTCATGGCATCCTGGCCGGTGGTAGGCTCATCAAATATCACGATATCCGTATCCATGGAAATGACCGACGCCAGCGCGACCATTTTGCGCCAGGTGGCGGACAGGTCGTACGGATTTGTTTCCGTTTTGTCAGATAGCTCGGTCATCATCAGCGCATCTTGAACGAGACTCTGAATCTGTTCCTTGTCGAGCCCCATATTGCGCGGCCCGAAAGCCACCTCCGTACCTACATTCTTTGAGAATAACTGCTCATCAGGATTCTGAAATACATACCCCACTCTTCGAGCAAGCTTCGCAACGGAATGACTTTTCGTATCCCACCCGCCAATCCGCACCTCGCCTGAAGTGGGCCGCAGCAGTCCATTCAGATGTTTCACCAGTGTCGTCTTCCCTGAACCGTTTTGACCAACGATCGCGACCTGCTCACCTGATTCAATAGTGAGGGAGATACCGCGCAATGCCTCGACACCTATTGGATATGTAAAATGGAGATTAGAGATTTCGATTCTCATTGTCCCCCCCTCCTTTCGGGAGAGGGGTTAGGGGTGAGGGTAAGGGCGAACCCCTCCGCCGCCTCATCCAAAGTCACGGGCAATTTGTCTTTCTTCCACAAACCCATCCCCCGCGCCTTGCGCGCCACTGATGTATAGCGCGAGATGCCAAAACCGCTTTCTTCCAAAATGGGAGAGGTGAACACTTCGCCTGGCGTCCCATCGAGCAGAACCTGCCCATCTTTCAATGCAATGACACGATCTGCAAATTGCGCGATCCATTCCACTTTATGTTCAACCAGCACCACAGTCATGCCCTGTTCTACCATTTTGCGGATCACGCCGAAGACTTCGCGCGTGCCAATTGGATCCATCTGTGAGGTGGGCTCGTCGAGCACGAGGATCTTCGGCTGCATGACCAGGATGGAGGTCAGCGCGACGCGTTGTTGTTGTCCGCCAGATAATGAATAAGGGGAGCGCTCCGCCAGATCGCTGATACCAGTCAGCTCCATGGCGCCCTCCACGCGGTCCATCATTTCGTCGCGCGGCACGCCGATGTTTTCCAATCCGAAGGCGATCTCTTCGAAGACCGTATACTTCGCGCCACTGATCTGGTTGAAGGGGTTTTGGAAAGCCAGGCCCACATTCATCACCCATTCGTTTAGTGTTGACGTATGGGATTCGATCCCTGCAACTCCAACGGTGCCAGTTAACTCGCCTTTGAAAAAATGTGGGACAAAGCCCGCCAACGTATAGCACAAAGTGGATTTGCCCGCGTCATTTGGTCCGACCACCGCGACGAATTCACCTTCGCGTATCTGCAGGTTGACGTCCCGTAATGCAGGTGAACTCGTAAGAGGATATTTGTAAGTGACGTTCTGCAGGTTTACGATATCCATAATCTCAGGATGAGAGCGATGATAACAAGGGCAACGAGCATCCAGCGAATCATTCTATCTGAATTTCTATCCGGAATCACATGCAAGGATGTTTTGGCCTTTGTGGATGTGAACCCGCGCGCTTCGATGGCTATGGCGCGTTCCTCCACCTCCACGAGTGAGCCGAAGACAAGCGGCCCAACGAGAGGGATCAATGAACCGGCGCGCCTGAGAAAACTGCTTTCCGTATCCAACCCGCGTGACCGTTGGGCGGCGATGATGGTCTGCGCTTTGGCTTGCATCTGCGGCAAAATTTGCAGCGTGGAGATAATGACATACGCAAATTGACCTGGCAGGCCACGGCGCGTCAGGTCAGACATGAGTTCACTGGGGTGTGTCGTCAGCAGGAAAAGTGTGAAGGATGAGACCATCACGAAGATTCGCATGGCGTTCGCGAACGCAAACAGCACGCTTTCTTTTGTTGGATGCAAAAACCAGATATGGAAAAGTTCCTGGCCCTCAAGTGGTTGGAAGAGGGCCTGCATGATGAAAAGGAACCCGGCGGCAGGCAGGATGAGGCGCAGACTTGTATTGA